>JBILPY010000689.1:0-2839 GCA_044373575.1 Prosthecobacter sp.
CAAACGCTCTGCATCGACGGGATGATTATTGAAGACCTCCCATTCAAACTGGCCAGCCTTGCCGAGGTGGACTCGCTGCGTCTGGATGGTGGTTGATTCAGCATTGGCGGCATCAAGTCCTACAAGCGAAACGATACAGCCAAGCGTGGCAGCAAAGCTCATTCGCCTTGTCACTGCCCACAAAGAGGAACTTGAGTGATGCATCATGTGAAAAGGCGAATTCACTCCATCCAGCGGATGCATGATGCCATAGGCACATCGACGGGATCGCCGTGTGCCTTGATCGCGCCGCTTGCGGAGTTGATCTGGAAGATGATCACGTTGTTCCCTGGCATGTTCGCGCAAAGCAACCAGCGGCCATCCGGCGTGATCAGCAGATTCTGCGGGCCTTTGCCTCCGCTGGGCTGGATGCCGATGAGACTGAGTTTGCCATCGTCGGCGATGCGATAGCTGGCGAGGCTGTCGTGGCCGCGATTGGTGCCGTAGAGGAACTTGCCATCAGGAGTAACCTTCAGATCAGCCGTGTAGCTCTTGCCAGTGAAATCTGAGGGCAAGGTGGAAATGGTCTGCTGCTCGGTGAGCGTGCCAGTTTCACTCTTCCAGTCGAAGAACGTCACCGTGTTGGCGAGTTCGTTGATCACATACACACGCTTGCCATTCGGATGGTAAGTGAGGTGACGCGGACCTGAGCCGGGCGCGAGTTTGACGAAGGGCTGTGCCTCGTTTGGCGTCAGCTTCGCCGTCGCAGCATCGAGCGAGTAAATCATGATCTTGTCGATGCCGAGATCTGCAGCGAGGGCGTGTTTGCCATCGGGGCTGATAACGAAGCAATGCGCATTTGGCCCTTTCTGGCGTGATTGATCGACGCTGGAGCCGCTGTGCTGGAAGAACGATGCCGCCTCGCCTAGTGAGCCTTCTGCTTTCACCGGCAGCGAGGCGACACTGCCGCTGGAGTAGTTTGCCACGAGCACCGTCTTGCCTGTGGCATCGACATCGAGATAGCAGGATGCCGTGCCGCGAGCGGATTGATGATTGAGGCGCTTCATGCGGCCAGTCCGACCTTCGAGGGCAAACGCGGCGACGTTTTCATCTTCATCACCACCGAACCTCTCCGCGTCGATGGCATAAAGGAATCGTTTGTCCTGCGAGAGGGCGATGAAGAACGGGTTCTGAATTTCGGTCGTTCGATGCAGCGGCTTCAGCACGCCTTTGTCCGAATCGAAGCCGAAGGCGTGAATGCCGCCTTTCTCTCCTGGAGCGAAAGCGGAAACGAAAACGAGGGGTTCAGCAGTGCAGAGGGACACGGTGGCGAGGAGATAAAGTAGAGGTCGCATGATGAAGTCAGTTTTGATGCCATTGCTCGAACACCTTCGCCATCGTGGCGACGCGTTCTGGATGCTGGGAGGCGAGATCGCGAGTTTCAGCACGGTCTTCGTTCAAATCATAGAGCTGCCATTTGCCTTTCGGTTCGGCGACGAGCTTCCAGGTCGCCATGCGCACGGCTTTGTGGCCGCTGGTGGCCCAGCAGAGGGACTCATGACCGGCTCGTGTGCCGCCTTTGAGCACTTGCAGCAGTGATTTGCCGACGAGTGGAGTCACCACACGATCATCGAAGGTGGCGGGATAAGTCTGACTGGCGGCATCGAAGACGGTCGCGGTGATGTCGGTGATATGGCTGACCTCGGTGGTGATCTGGCCTGCTTTCACAACACCGGGCCACCATGCGATGAGCGGAGAGGACATGCCGCCTTCGTAGTTGCTCTGCTTGTGGTTGCGGAAGGGCGTGTTCGACAACGTTGCCCACGCAGGACCAGCAGTGACGAAGGTGTCGCCAGGGCCGGGCATGATGTCGGGCTTGTTGCCCACGCGAGTTCGTTTGCCATCAGCGCGCCAGGTTTGGTTCGGCTTGTCGAGCTGTCCCACGGCCTTGTCAGATGCGCCATTGTCACTGAGGAAGAAGACGAGCGTGTTAGTGCCACGCACGGCTTCCATCACACGACCGACGCTTTGATCGAGGCTATCGATCTGCGCAGCAAAAACGGCCATCCGTTCTGCTTCCCAATCGAGATGCTCCGCTTCGCTCCAAGGCTTTGCCTTCGCATCGCGAGCTGCCAGTTTCGTGGTTGCAGGCAGGATGTCGTTTTCAATGAGACGCTGCAACCGCTGCTCACGCGCTGCGTCCCAGCCGTGCTCCCGGTAGAGCTTCCGATACTTCGCGATGTCGGCCTCTTTCGCGTGGAGAGGCCAGTGCGGGGCATAGTGCGACATGTAGAGCAGGAAGGGTTTTGCTTTGTCGCGCTGCTGGAGAAACTCGAGCGTGAAGTCGGTGATGAGATCGGTTTTGTAGCCGCCGTCAGGGATCGTGTAGGGCTGCCCATCGCGGTAGAAGGCCGTGTTGCGCGTGTTGGCGAAGTAGTTGCCGGGTCCGCTATGCCCGGTCGTGCCGAAGTAGCGATCCGCATGACGCGAGAGGTTCTTCGGATCATGCCAGTCCTCCGCCGTGAGCATGTCCAGCCTCCCCACGGCGCAGGTGGTGTAGTCGGCACGTTTCAAGACCTCGAACATCGTCACGCAGTTGCCCGTGAGCAGGCCGGTCCATTGCGTCATGCCGACCTGATGCGGATGCAGCCCTGTCATGAGTGCTGCACGCGATGGCCCGCACAAAGCGCAGTTGTAGAACTGCGAGAACCTCATGCCCTCCGCCGCGAGCTTGTCGAGATTCGGCGTCTGGATCTCGCCGCCGTAACAACCGAGATCGGAGAAGCCCATGTCATCCGCGAGGATGATGACGATGTTTGGTCGCGAAACCTCACCAAGCAGGCAGACGCCAGTGGAAAAC
>JBILPY010000690.1:0-2838 GCA_044373575.1 Prosthecobacter sp.
GGTGGCAGCACGAGAATCCGCCACGCTGCTGAAGCGGAAGGCGCGCAGGACTCCGCCGACTCTCATGCCGGGGATGGAGATGCTCGACCTCTCCGCGATGACATAACCGCGCCCGCTCGCCGAGGCAGGGCGGCCAGTCAGCACATCGAGCCCATCCACCGAGGTCACGACTTCGATGCGATGGCGGGTGAGATTCGTCAGGATGATCTGGTAGTTCGCCCCCGGCTGACCGATGACGATCACACGCCCGCTGGCGTTGTAGTGCTTGAAGGTCTGGGCGTGGTATCTGCCGCTTTTCACGGAGACCCGCAGTTTCCCAGGCACGAGATCAAAGCTCCCGCCGTGCTTGAAGCTCGCCCCACCAAGGCGTGCCATGAGCTTCGCGCCTTCCTCGTCGTTGTAATGGAAGCTCGCCGTGGCATCGGGCACGCTTGGGTGGCGGCGGTGGAAGTACGTGTTCGTCGTGGCTTGCTGGATCTCGCGTCCGAGCTGGGTTCCCAGGCCGGGGCGTGCATCGAGGGCGATCTCGCGAGTCCGGGACTGGGCTGGCGGAACGGGCGCGGCGATTCCCGCAGTCGGCGCTGGATAGCTGGCTGGCCCGGGCGTCATGCATTGGGTCAGCAGAAACGAAATGAGCAGAGCGAGCAGCGAGTGGGTGGCTTTCATGGGCGGAATCTTGGCGGAATACTGCGTTGATTGTCCACCCCATTCTTCCCGGCATCAGGAGGCGCAGAAAGAGAGCAGTCTCTGACAAGGGAGGTGGATCACACGGAGCGGTTTGGTGCTTTTATACCCGCATGGACCACCAATCCCACTCCCACTCCCGGTGGTTGCTCAGCCTTGGCGCTGTGGCAGCCGTGTCTCTCATCACAAACGTCAACGCCGGCACTCCGACTGCCTCTGGAAAGGCTCCCATCGCTCCGCCAGAGTCCATCAGTTGGAAGGATCACACGATCGCTCCGGTGACGAACCCGATCTTCTTTGAAGACGCGGTCATCCGCTCCGAGATCCGCCCGATCTTTGCCTACCACAACATCGACGATGAATTCCTCGGCGGTGGCAATGCGCAGCTCTACGCACTGCAGATCCGCTATGCCCTCACCGACCGTTTTGCCCTCATCGCCACTCAGGACGGCTACCTGAACGTGAACAACAACGCCCTCGCTGATCCCGATGGCTGGATGGATCTGGCCCTCGGCTTCAAGTATGCCGTCATTGATGATGAAGCCTCCGCCTTCATCCTCACTCCAGGTCTGACCTTCCACGTTCCTACCGGTGATCGTGACGTCTTCCAGGGCCGTGGCGGCGGCGAGTTCAATCCCTTCGTCTCATTCCAGAAAGGCTTCGGCGACCTCCACCTCTCCGGCAATCTGGGCGTCCGCATCCCTGTGAACCAAGATGAGCAGAGCACCGTGGCTCACTACAGCCTCATGCTCGACTACTACACCTGCCGCTGGTTCATCCCCTTCATCAGCTTCAATGCTTTCAGCGTGCTGGGTGACGGCGAAAACATCGGCCTCAACACCGAAGGTTATGACGTCATGAACTTCGGTGCCAGCAATGCCAATGGCCGCACCCAGGGTGCACTCGGCGTCGGTTTCCGCTCACGCATCATGGATAATGTGGACCTCGGTCTCGCTTACGAGAAGGCCGTCATCAAGCCTTACGGCCTCTTCGATGACCGCATCACCTTCGACATCTGCATCCGCTTCTAATTTCCTGAGATCATCGGTTCGATCTCTGGTTTGTTGACACTGGTCGGGCGCATAGGACGAGAGTCCTGTGCGCCCTTCATTTTGGGGTAAAGCATACCTTGCCTCAGATGGCGGACGCGGCTTTTGTCGCCCCCCATGAAAAGTATGACCGGATTTGGCCGTGGCGAAGCACGGCAGGAGAGCACCAGCACCACCTGGGTGATCGAGTGCAGCAGCGTGAACCGCAAGCAACTGGAGGTCTCCATCAACCTCCCCCGCGACCTCAATGACCTGGAGACGCAGATCCGCAATCTGGTCTCCGCCGCCTGCTCCCGTGGCCGCGTCAGTGTCTCCGTGAAAGCAGACCGCCCCATCGCCGAGGACGCCATGCCACGGCTCGATGAAGCCGTCGCCGCGAAGTATCTCCACGACCTGCGCGCCATGGCCGTGCGGCTGAAGGTGCCCCAGGACTTCTCTTTGAGTGAACTCGTGCGCCTGCCCGGCGTGCTCGTCAGCGAGACCCGAGAGACGGAGCCTGAGGAAGTCTGGCCTGTGCTGCAAACCGCCCTGAGCGCCGCGTTGAAGCAGTTCATCGAGATGCGCAGCACTGAGGGCAATCATCTGCGCGAGGAGATGGAGACACGCCTCGCCACCATCGAGTCCCTCGCGGGCAAGATCGCCGAGCTCGCCCCCACCGTGCCCGTGAATCAGCGCGAGGTGCTGCGCCAGCGGCTGGAGAAAGCCGGCCTGCCCCTGCCGCTCGATGACGAACGCATCATCAAGGAGATCGCCCTCTTCGCCGACCGCACGGACATCTCGGAGGAGCTCTCCCGCGCCGCCAGTCACCTGAAGCAGTTCCGCACCTACCTCGCCAGCGAGGAGCCCGTGGGCCGCAGTCTCGACTTCCTCATCCAGGAGTTCTTCCGCGAATTCAACACCATGGGCTCCAAGTGCAACCACGCCGCCATCGCCCATCACGTCGTCGCTGCCAAAACGGAGCTGGAGAAGATCCGGGAGCAGATCCAGAACGTGGAGTGAGGCGCCTCCGGCAGGGCCACCCTTCCACCCTGGTAGGGCCACCCTTCCACCTCGGCAGGGCCACCCCTCCACCCAGGTAGGGCCACCCTTCCACCCAGGCAGGGCC
>JBILPY010000692.1:0-2837 GCA_044373575.1 Prosthecobacter sp.
AGACACTGAGTGGGATGTCCACGTCGAGGTTCTTGAGGTTGTTTTGGCGGGCACCTTTGATCGACAAACAGTTCGCTGTTCTCAGTTCGCTGTTCTCGGTTTTCTGCTTTCGCGAGCTGGCTGCTGAACCGGGAACTGAGCACTGAACACTGAGCACTTTTCTTCGCACCTCGGGCACCGGGATGCTTTTGATCCCAGAAAGGTAATCCCCGGTCAGCGATCCTTTTTGGAAAAGCAGTCCATCCAGCTCGCCGGAATACACGAGCTGGCCGCCTTTGTCACCACGGCCGGGGCCGATCTCGATGAGGTGGTCGGCGGCGCGCATGACGCTTTCTTCGTGCTCGACGACGAGGAGCGTGTTGCCTTTGTCACGCAGGCCTTCCATGACGCCGATGAGGCGGCCGATGTCGCGCGGATGCAGGCCGATGCTGGGTTCGTCGAGGACGAAGAGGGTGTTCACCAAGCTCGCGCCGAGGCAGGTGGTGAGGTTCACGCGCTGGAGTTCGCCGCCGCTGAGCGTGCGGGTTTGGCGATCAAGGTGGATGTAGCCGAGGCCGGCGCGGTCGAGGTAACTGAGGCGGCTGGCGATCTCGTCGCGCAGCATCGTGGTGGCGTTGTCGGCGGCGGGCAGGCTCTGCACGAGCGGCAGGAGGTCGGTGACGGGCAGGTTCCAGAGATCGGCGATGGTTTTGCCGACGACGCGGAAGTTGTAGGCGTCTTTTTTTAGGCGTCCGCCATCGCAATCCTGACAGGTGGTGTAGGCGCGGAAGCGGCTGAGGAAGATGCGGACATGCATCTTGTAGGCGCGGGCTTCGAGCCATTTGAAGAAGCCTTTGACGCCATACCATTCGCCATTGCTCCAGGCGCGCTCGGGGTCTTTGTCCTCGCCTTCGATGAGCCATTTTTGATGCTCGGCAGGCAAATCGCAGAAGGGCGTATCGAGATCGACCTTCCTGCGCCGTGCTGCGCGTTCGAGGTCGTCCTGGCTTTCGCGATAGGTGTTGCCGGAGAAGGCTTTCACGAGTCCACCGCGGATGCTGAGCGACTCGTCGGGCATCGCTTTCGTCAAATCCATGCCGAGCGTGCGGCCAAAGCCTTTGCAGGTGGGGCAGGCTCCGATGGGGTTGTTGAAGGAAAAGAGGCCGGGCGTGGGCGCGGGGAGCTTCAGGTCGCAGTCGGCGCAGCGCCAGTCGGTGGAGAAGGATTTGAGATCTGTGATTTCAGATTTGAGATCGCCAAGAACCACGGAGATCTGGCCTTTGCCGAGTCTTAGAGCCGCCTCGATGGCCTCACTGAGGCGGGCGGTGTTCTTTTTCTCCAAGGTGATCCGGTCCTGAACGACGAGGACCATGGCGGGGAGCTTGCGGCCGTTCATGGCGGCGGGTTCGTCGGTGCGGATCAGTTCGCCGTAGATCCAGAGGCGGAGATAGCCCTGAACTTGGAGGAAGGGGAAGAAGTCGTCGATCTTCGTGTCTTTCGGCACGGGCACGTTGAAGCCGACGAGAGCTTGTTTGCCTGCATGGGCGCTGAGCAGCTCGCGCTGGATGCTCTCCGCCGTCTCGGGGCGCACGGGGCGGTGACACTCCGGGCACGTCGCCTCGGCGAGGCGGGGGAACAGCATTTTGAGGTAATCATTGATCTCAGTGATGCTGCCGACGGTGCTGCGCGTGGAGCGGATGTTGTTCACCTGCTCGATGGCGATCGCGGGCGGGATGCCGTGGATGGCGTCCACCTTCGGCTTGTCCATGCGCTCGAAAAACTGCCGCGTGTAGGGGGAAAAAGTCTCCACATAGCGCCGCTGACCCTCCGCATAGACGGTGTCGAAGGCCAGGGATGACTTCCCGCTGCCGCTCGGGCCGGTGACGACGCTGAGTTTGTACAAAGGGATGTCGAGGTCGAAGCCGCGCAGGTTGTTTTGCCGAGCCCCCCGGACCTGGATCACATCGGCGAGAATTGGGGCGGTCGTGGAGAGCTTCGATTTGGCGGCGGCTTTTTTCGGCATGAGGGAGTCGGTAGGTAGAGGCTACGCCCGCCGTGCGCAAGCGCGCGTCTGTTCACTTGAACCAATCTTTGATGTGTCGAAACGAGGGTTGTTTACGTGTCCTTAAATTCACAACTCATGATTGCTTATCGAGGTCGATACGGTCAATACTCTGAGTATGGCTAATGTAATCGTTATCGAGGATCACCCTCCCGTGCTCAAGCTGCTTCGGACTTTCTGTTCTGAAGCTGGACACGATGTGATGGCCTTTGATAACGGACGCGCGGGGCTGGCAGCCATCCGTGAACTCAATCCCGAAGTCGCTCTGGTAGATCGTCGTCTCGGCGACTGCGATGGGGTGGATATGATTGCTGAAGCCCGGTGCGACTCGCCTTCGACCCGTTTTGTCATGGTTTCTGGCTGCACGGAGACACGAGACATCGTCACTGCCATCCGTCGCGGGGCTTGTGATTACGTCACCAAACCGTTCACGCAGACGGACATTACGAGCGCTTTGGACCGTGCTTTATCCGAGCCTGAAGTGGTGATTCCCAGCCGGACAAAGCTGGTGATCCTTTGCCCGAAAAACTAGGCGTGGTCAGACGAGGTCAGGGAAGGGGATGATCAGGGGTAAGCCAGCCCAAATCGAAGGCAGATGCACCCGCCGTTTGCATTCCTGGGACTGCCGCGCTAGGTGCCGCGAATTTCCCCACACGCACACCCTTGATGAAAGCAATTCTGGCACTCGAAGACGGACGGTATTTTGAAGGCACATCCTTTGGCGCCGCTGGCACCACCAATGGCGAAGTCTGTTTCAACACGTCCATGACCGGCTACCAGGAAGTGCTCACCGATC
>JBILPY010000691.1:0-2837 GCA_044373575.1 Prosthecobacter sp.
GCCGCGCAGTTTAAGCTGTCAGTGAACTCCGTGAAGGCGCGCATCCGCCGGGAGGGCTGGACCCATGAGTGATCGCCTTTCCATCACCAAGTATGGCCAGCGGTATTGGGCCGTGTGGCTCGACGGGGAGTTGCTCGCCGTCACGCTCTACAAGAAAGGGGCACGGTCGGTGGCCTCCGCGATTACGACTCTCTCCACGACTCATGGGAAGGAGGTCCATCATGGCATCCAAGCCGCGTGAACGTGTTCACAAACAAGCTCCGTCCTCGCCGATGAACTGGCGACCGCGCACGGCGGAGGATCTGATCGGCCAGGCGCGGCGTGTGGCGCTGGCGCAGGCGAGCAAAGCCAAGCGCCTCTCCAGTGATCCTTCAGCCACCATGAAACTCCTACTCTACGGTCCGCCGGGTGTGGGCAAGACCAGCGTGGTGGAACTGGTGGCATTGCAGTTAGCAGGCACGCCGCTGGCCATCGAGGACTACAACGGGCGTGAAGTGACGGTGGACCTTGTGCGCGATTGGATGCGGCAGCTTGCCTATGGCAGTCTGTTCAGTTCATGGTCGGTCAAGATCGTCAATGAGCTGGACCGCTGTTCCCGTGAAGCGCAGGACTTGCTGCTCACCTACCTGGACCGCTTGCCACCGGGCCGGGCATTCCTCGGCACGAGCAACCTGCAATTGGACCTGCTCACCGAGCGGTTCCAGACGCGGTTCCAAGCCATCAAGTTGCTGCCGCCCACCACGGAGGAACTGGCCGCGTTCCTGAGCACGCACTGGGCCGTGCCATCCGTCACTGCACTGCAAATCGCCGTGGGCAGCGGCGGCTGCGTGCGAGCCGCGCTCGCCGATCTCGAATCCTACCTCGACCACACCCCATGAAACACATCCAACAAATGATTGATCAACACGGCGGCTTTGAAGCCGTGCGAACCCGCTACCTCCGCCTCGAGAACCTGCCGTTCATGCGACTGGTGATCGAGGTGATCGGTGGCCCGTATTCCAACGGCGCGTATGAACTCAGCATCGCGCATTACAGCGAACAGAACGGCGATGCCATGCGTGATCCCGAGATCACGTTCCTCGTGGTGCCTTCGGCAGAGGGCACGACATGGACGCCGCTGACGTTCGAGAACAGCTACATGGGCTGTTATCAGGTGGTGGCGGAGGTGACGCGGGAGGGCCGGTTGAGGGTGAAGAATGCAGCTAAGCTGCACGACCTGCGAGACTTTGCGAACCAGTGGGACTGCAACCTAAAGGAGCAGGCCTTTGGGCTGGCGTGAGGGTGGTCTAGTATTTGTGACGAAAAACCTCACCCGCTTCGCAGCCTCCGTCGCTGCGAAATCGAAGCTCTTCGTTTCCGGCTCGTCCCTCGCCTCCGACTCTAATCTTCATGCCTGCACTCCCTACCTGGATGGAACTAGGGCTGGACGGAAGCCCAGAACACATTTCCTTTCGCCCGGTAGGCTCGCGTAGCGGTAGGCGGCACGGCAGCTGGACCAGTCGCTACCGTAGCAGCCTCCGCGACCGTTGCGACAGCCGCGGAGGCCGACGCGAGCGGCACCCAAAGAACATCCCGCAGGGTCTGTTCCACCTTTTAGCATGTCTTCATACCAATCATTGCACCACTCAAAGACGTTGCCGTGCATGTCATATAGCCCCCATGCATTAGGCTTCTTTTGGCCAACTTCACATGTCTTGACACCACTGGAGCCATCAAAAGCTTCATACCACCCTACCTCATCCAAACTGCCTCCTGAATAAGGGCCTTTTTGCCCGGCGCGACAGGCATATTCCCACTGCGCTTCAGTGGGGAGGCTATAGTGGTAGCCTATGGGAAGGCTTTCCAAGTTATTAAGCTTGGCGATGAAATCCTGAGCATCATACCAGCTCACGCTTTCCACTGGTAATTTCGCTCCCACAAAATGACTCGGGCTAGTTCCCATCAGCGAATGCCACTGCCCTTGAGTCACCGGTGTGCGAGCCATCCAAAAACCCCTAGTGATCTGCACCTGGACTTGGTTTTCATTTTCCCACCTACCACTTTCATCCTCCGAGCTGCCCATTAAGAATGCCCCAGGTGGGCACCAGAGCATCTGCATACCGAGGCTGTTCGTGATGCTGGCTGGCATGAGAGCGTGGGCGGCTTCTGCCTCGGCCAGCAGGCGGTCAACCAGATCCAACTGCTGGTCCATGCGCCGCACCAGCGCCTGCGGCGAACTGAGTTGAAGTGCGAGATTGGAATCACTCATGACTCTGAATTGTGAACGGTGCCAGCAAGGCGTTCGATCTCTTGGTCGAGCTTTACGGCCTGTGTCTGGAAGTAGGCGCCCCAGTCGGGATACTGGGACAAGACGCGGTAGGCGGCGGACTGCTGCACTGCGGTCAGCTCGGCGCGAGCTTTTTCCAACGCAGCACGCACGGCATGCACTCGTGCCTGCAGGCTGGCCTTTTGATCTGCCACTGTGGCTTCGGCCGACTCGTTGAAAATGCCCGTATCAGCCTGCGCAGCGATCTGCTGTACTCGCACCAAGTCCCCTTTCTCGTAAGCCTCGCTCAAGTCACGAAACATGGCCGCGGCTGCAGCTTGGTGCGCTAACGGCACAACATCAGGGTGGCACTTCTTTGAAACTTTGCGGAACAGGCGCTTCAACTCCTGCTGTTCGTCTTCAGACAACTCCCACTTGGCGCGAGCGTCTTCTTCATCGCGCGTAGCGCGTTCCTGCTGGAAGTTGCCGTAGTCGTGCTTGGCCTGCGCGAAGTCGGCGGCCTTCGCCGGGTCTTCCGCTGCTTCGCGCTCACGGAGAAGCACACGCAGTCGCAAAAGCTTCTCCATTCGCG
>JBILPY010000693.1:0-2824 GCA_044373575.1 Prosthecobacter sp.
TGCTGGATGACTTTTGAGGCGACGTTTGACTTCGCGCAAGCTCTCCGCGATTTCACCGTCAGCTCGACACGCTATCCGCCAGCCAGAAATTAAAACCATGGAACTCACCACCGAATCCCTCATCCGCGATGCTCTGGCCGAAGACATCGGCCCCGGCGATGTCACGGCGACTTACTTTGTGCCTGCGGACATGGTTTCGCGAGCAGTGATCGTGGCGCGTGAGCCGGGTGTCATGGCCGGGATGGAGATCGCCCAACGCGTGTTTGAGCTGGTGGATGAGCGGCTGCAAACCCGCGCGCTAAAGCTCGATGGGCAGCCCTTTGTGAAAGGCGCTGTCGTTTTGGAGATCAGTGGCCCGACGCGTGGCATCCTGACGGGTGAGCGCACGGCTCTGAACTTCCTCCAGCGCCTCTGTGGCATCGCCGCGCAGACGCGAAGGTATGTCGAGGCAGTGAAGCCTCATCCCGTGGAGGTCTGGGACACGCGGAAGACGACACCGGGCTGGCGCTTGATCGAGAAGGCTGCCGTGAAAGCCGGTGGTGGCACGAATCATCGCATGGGTCTCTATGATCACGTCATGGTGAAGGACAACCACATCGCCGCGAACGGATCGAACGAGCAACTCCAAGCCGCCATCGACCGCGTCCGCGCCGAGCGCCCCGGCACGCGTATCCAGCTCGAATGCGACACGCTGGATCAGATGGCCCGCTTTCTAAATCTGCGCGGCGTGGACATGCTGCTGCTGGACAATATGGGCTGCGAAAAACTCCGCGAAGCCGTGGCGATGAACGCCGGCAAGCTCTGGCTGGAAGCCAGCGGCGGCATCACGCTGGAGACGATCAATGCTGTGGCCGCCACCGGTGTGAACGCTATTTCTGTCGGCGCGCTGACGCACTCGTCCCGCGCGCTGGACCTCGGGCTGGATTTTGTCGCGGCTTGATGTTGCCACGATGCCGTGGTCAACTCCCCTGCCCCGCATGAATCTCCGACTTCTTCTTCCCGCCCTGCTGTTTCCTTGCCTCCCGATGGCTGCCCAGGAGAAGCCCGCCGGGGCTTTGGAGCAGCTCCCCGTGGGCAAGGCCGACCCGCTGCCGGATCACTCGCTGCTGCTCGGCAAAAAGGCGGCGGATGCCTTTGCCAAACGTGACTGGGACACGGCACGCACAGCCTACCAAGAGATGCTGAAGCTGGAGGAGAATAATGCTCTGGCCTGGGCAAATCTGGGAGCTGTGGAGCAGCAGTCAGGCCACGCAAAGGAGGCGGTGGAGTGCTTTGAAAAGTCGGTGCGCGTGAATCCGAGCCTGGCTCAATCCTGGAATGCACTGGGGCTGATCCACTCCTCGAAGGGTGACACCTATCTGGCGATTTCGGCCTTCACCCGAGCGATCCACGAAGATCCGACCGACGCACGGGCGCATAATTACCTGGCGATTGCGATGCAGTCCTTCGGCTGGAATGCCGCTGCGGAAGCCGAGTTGCAGAGAGCCATCGAACTCAAGCCGGACTACGGGATCGCTCACTTCAATCTGGCGTTGCTGTATGTGGATCAGAAACCGCCGAGCATCGCGCTGGCCAAACGTGCCTATGCCAAGGCCCTGGCGCTCGGTGTGGAGAAGGACGAGGTGCTGGAGCGGAGGCTGAAGGAATGAGCTGGGATCTCCAGGCTCAGTGTGATGACTGGCGTGCGCAGGGCCTGTGGCGAGAACTCCGCCTGCTGGACTCGGCGCAGGGACCGGTGATCCGCGTCGATGGGCAGGAACTGATCAACTTTTCCTCCAATGACTACCTCGGCCTGGCGGACTGCGCCGAACTTCGGTCCGCCATGAAGGAGGGCGTGGATCTTTACGGAGCAGGCGCAGGTGCCTCGCGCCTCGTATGCGGTACACTGCGCCCGCATCGCGAACTGGAAGATGCACTGGCGAACTTCAAGGGCACGGAGGCGGCACTGACCTTCTCCAGCGGCTACGCGACGGCATTGGGTACAATCCCGGCTCTCGTAAGTTCAGGAGACACGGTCATCTTAGACAAGCTGTGCCATGCGAGTCTCGTCGATGCCGCACGGCTGAGCGGAGCAACGATGCGCGTCTTTCCGCACAATCATCTCGGCAAGCTGGAGAAGCTTTTACAAAACGCACAAGGCCGCGTGCTCGTGGTCACGGAGTCCGTCTTCAGCATGGATGGCGACCGCTGCCCGCTGGCGGAAATCGTGGAACTGAAGGACCGCCATGGAGCCTGGATGATGCTGGATGAAGCACACGCCGTGGGTGTGCTCGGCCCGAATGGGCGTGGACTGGCCGCCGAGCTCGGACTGGAAAGCCGAGTGGAACTACAGATGGGTACACTGAGTAAAGCACTGGGCCTGAGCGGTGGCTATCTGGCCGCCAGCAGGCAGGTCATTGGCTGGCTGATCAACCGGGCGCGCAGTCTCGTCTATTCCACTGCTACACCTCCCGCCATCGCCCACGCTGCGCTGGCAGCGCTTGCTTTGGTCCGGGGAGCGGCTGGAGAGGAGCGGCGGAATCGTCTGCGGGCACGTTTGGGGCAGCTCCGCCCCGGCGAGACACCCGCCAGCGCCATCGTGCCCTGGATCATCGGGGACGAGCAGGCGGCGATGCAAATGAGCGCCGATCTGCGCGAGTCGGGCTTTTTGATCCCAGCCATCCGCTATCCCACTGTAGCCCGGGGCACGGCCAGATTGAGGGTGACCTTGTCTGCCGAGCACACCGAAGAGCAGGTCGGCAAGTTGTTGACAGCACTCGGCCAGGCAGGCCTCAGTGGTGTCTCGGGTGAAAGATAGATTTTCGCAGCGGTCAGTCTGTTTTTC
>JBILPY010000128.1:0-9190 GCA_044373575.1 Prosthecobacter sp.
CGAACAAATTGTGGACTCGCTCTTTGCCGCCGTGGGCAAGGATCTCGACTCCGAGGAGCTGACGATGGACAACGACGGCACGCAGTCGCAGAGCGCGATGATCAGCCTCGGACATCCGCGCCGCGCCTGGGAGTTCACCTCGCTCTCGAACGAGCGCGACCGCCCCAGCCTCGCCATTCCGAAGGCACAGGCCATCGTCGATGTGCTGGAGAACTTCGGCTGGCGCTCCTCGCGTCAGGATCCGAAGAGCGTGCGCGAAACCGCCGCGAACGTGCGTCAGCCCGCCATCCTCGCCAACGGCATGTTGGGCCGCTGGGTCACCACGCTGAGTGAAAAAGGCAGCCTCACCGCGCTCGCTTTGCAGAAGGACATCTCCGCCGATCAACTCATCGAGCAACTCTTCCTCCGCCTGCTCACACGTCGCCCGACCAGCGAAGAGCGCGCGACCTTCTCAAAGATGCTGAGCCTCGGATTCGCTGAGCGCATCATCCCCGAGGGCAAGCGCCCGCCGCCCATCGTGCGTCCGCCTTTGAAGTATGTCGCGTGGTCGAACCATCTCTCTGCCAGAGCCAACAGCATCAAGATCGAGATGGAAAAACGCGCCCGCGAAGGCGATCCGCCTACCACCGCCCTCCGCCCCGACTGGCGCGAGCGCCTCGAAGACATGACCTGGGCCGTGCTAAACTCACCGGAGTTCGTGCATCTGCCGTGAACCCTTCCAACCGCTGATTTCATCATGAAAAGACGTTCCCTTCTCAAACTCGCCGGTGCTGTTGGTGTCGCATCTCATGCGGACATCGTATTGCTCGCCAAAGAGGCCACGCATGTCGCTCATTTCCCGTTGGGCAAGGCGGAGCATGTCATCCACATCTGGCTTGGCGGTGGGGCCGCGCAGGTCGATACTTGGGATCCAAAAACGCTCGGCGATCCGAAGGCGAAGAAGGCGGGCAGTTACTACCCGAGCATCGAGACCTCTGTGCCCGGTGTAAAGGTCAGTCAGCATCTCTCGCGCTGCGCGAAGCTCATGGAGCACATCACCGCGATGCGGACGGTGAATCATGACGTCATCGACGAACACGCCGCCGCTTCCAATCGCATGCACACGGGCCGTAATGTCAGTGGCACCACCGTTTATCCTTCGCTCGGTTCCATGATTGCCAGCGAACGTGGCACGGCAGCGGAAGGCGTGCCTGCGTATGTGCTCATCGGTTATCCTAACTTCTCCCGCGGGCCCGGTTTCCTCGGCGCGAAAGCCGGTTTCCTCTACCTGCTCGATACTGACGCCGGTCCGGCTGGTCTGAAGCGTCCCGAGCACATCCTCGATCCACGCCAGAGCCGCCGCGAGCAGTTGCTCGGCACGATGCGTCAAAGCGCGAAGGAACTGCGCACCAGCCCCATCCTCAGCGAATACGACACCGCGATGCAGGAGAGCTTGGCGCTCGCCGGTCCCGAGTTCATGGAGGTCTTTAATCTGAAGTCCGAGAAGGGCGAACTGCGCAGCGCCTACGGCAGCGAGTTCGGCCAGCGTTGTTTGCTCGCGCGTCGCCTCATCCAACGCGGCGTGCGCTTCATCGAGGTCTCGCACAATCTCAACTTCGTCAACGGCACCGGCTGGGACACGCACAACCAGGGCCAGCTCAAGCAGCACGTCCTCATTCAAGATCTCGACCAGGCACTCAGCACGCTCATCACCGATCTCAAAGCGAATGGTCTGCTCGACAAGACCCTCATCGTCGTGAACACCGAGTTCGGCCGCCCCTCCGCCTTCGACGGCGGCGGCGGACGCGGGCATCAGGGCAGCACGTTTAGCGTCGTGCTCGCCGGTGGCGGCTTGAAACACCACGGTGCCTGGGGCGTCACCGACGACGAGTGCAAAAAGCCCATCGAGAACCCCTGCAGCGTTCCCGATCTCTTCGCCACCATCCTCGCCGACCTCGGCATCAATCCCGCCAAAGAACTCTTCGATGGCGACCGCCCCGTGCCCATCACAGATCGCGGCCAGCCGGTGAAGGCTTTGTTTGGCTAAAAGCCGACGCTGGAGTGGTGAAGGCTGAGGCCAATAATCGTGAGCTGGAAACACACGGGACTTGCGCGCCCACCTGTCTCCGGGTCATTCTGCGCCCTCCAAGAGCCCATGAAACGTCTATTCTCCTTCAGCAAGCGAGCTGCCACGCCGCCACCGCGCGTGCCGTCGGTCTCGGAAGGGGTGGGAGGGTGGATGCCGGTGAAGCCTTACCCAACACCGCAGGAGCTGACACAGCTGATGCCGGGCGGCATGTATCAGTTTGATCTCATGATCGGCCAGGGAGGCATGGGAGCGGTGTATCGCGGACGGCAGTTGAATCTCGGTCGCGCCGTGGCTATCAAGATCCTTCATCGGGATCACGGCACCGACTATGCTTATGCGGAGCGCTTCCGCCGCGAGGCCCAGGCGCTGGCGCAGATGAACCACCCGAACATCGTGAGCGTGTTCGACTTTGGCATCGTGGACGAATATTTGCACTACGTGATGGAGTATGTGGAGGGTGTGGATCTCCATCAGCAGCTCTCCGTCGGGGTGATCTCGCCCGCCAGAGCCATCGAGATCCTCGCGAAGGTCTGCGATGGCCTCACCTTCGCACATTCGAAAGGCATCGTTCACCGCGACATCAAGCCGGCGAACATCCTGCTCGCCAATGATGGGCGTATCAAAGTGGCGGACTTCGGGCTGGCGAAACGTTTCGACCAGAAGGGCACCATGCTGACGCAGACGAACATGGCGATGGGCACGCCTGACTATGCTGCGCCGGAGCAATACGACTCGAAAGCCCAGATCGACCACCGCGCGGACATCTACGCGCTTGGTGTTGTGCTTTACCAGTCCATCACAGGCCAACTGCCGCGCGGGAGCTGGCATCCGCCTTCCTCCATCATTCAGTGTGATCCGCGTCTGGACGCGGTGATCGCCCATGCCTTGAAGCCGGACCCTTCGCAGCGTCAGTCATCGGCAGCGGAGTTCAAAGCAGAACTGCTGGCCACTCAGACCACGCTGTCACAAACGATACCCGTACCAGTCAACGCAGTCACGCCAAGCGTCCACGCCCCTTCCTTTACGAAACCTGCCAGCGGTCCTGCTTCGGCACCGAAGCCCTTTGCCGGACGCGTGCTCGTGCTGGAGGACGATGTGCTTTTGCGAAATCTCATGACCCGCGCGCTGAGACGAGAGGGCTACGAGACCACTGAGACCTCCGATGGCAGCGATACGGTGAAGGTTTACAGCGAGGCCATGATCGCGAGGTCTGCCTTTGACCTCGTACTCATCGATCTCACGATCCCGCTCGGCATGGGGGGTGCGCGTGCGATGCAACTCCTTTTGCAAATGGACCCGCAGGTGGATGCCATCGTCTCCAGCGGCAACCGCTCCGACCCTGCCATGCTCCAGCCCAGCGCCCACGGTTTCGCCGATGTGCTGCCCAAGCCCTACGACAGCGAGGATCTGGTGCGGATCGTGAACCAAGTCATGGCACGTCGGCGCCAACGACTCACTGGAGCCTGAACATGACCGCCACGACGCCCGTCACCTGCCCCGCGTGCTTTCAGGAGTTCGAGGTGCCTGCACCTCACTTCACCGAGGTGCCGTGCGACGTGGATTACGACTGCGAGGTCTGTTGCCGCCCCATGAGAATCGCCTTTGACGAGGAGGATGGGGAGGTCATCGGCACTGCTTATGGCCTCGGAGACTGAACACGGCTGAAACTTTAGTGTTCCCATTTGCCTGATTTCAGGTTTCAATCGTCTTCCCCCCCCACTCACCATGCGCTACATCCTCGCCCTCTTCCTCCTCCTCGGCACGGTCTGTGCCCGCGCGCAGTATGACATTTCCCTCAAGCTGCCGCGCGCGAACTTCATGGCGCTCGAAGCCATCTCCGCCACGGTCAACATCACCAACCGCACAGGGGCCACGGCCGTCCTGGGCGGGCCTGGACGAGCCGACTGGCTGTCCTTTGAAATGACTACCAGCGATGGCACTGCGGTCGCCCAGATGGATGTGGACGGCTCCGAGATCGTGCAGGTGCCTGCCGGCGGAACAGTGCAGCAAAAGATCGTCGTCACCAAAGCCTACGCCCCCTCGGAAATGGGCAATTACGCCCTCAAGGCCCGCGTCTTCCATCCCCAGTCCGGCGACTACTTCGAGAGCAATCGTGCGCGCTTCAGCATCATCGAGATCAAGCCCATGTGGGAACGCAGCTTTGGCGTGCCCGAGGGCATGAAGGACGCGGGCAAACCCCGCCGCTATGCCCTGTACACCTTCCGCGACTATGAGACGACCTCCCTCTACTTCCGTTTGATCGATGACAAAACCGGAGACCGGCTCAACACCTACCGGCTCGGCCCGCTCAGCATGATCCATGATCCGCAGATCACGCTCGACGTGAAGAACCAACTGCAAGTCGTCTTCATGGCCCAGCCTCACGTGTTTGCCCATGCCATTGTTGGACCGGATGGGCAGCTCATCAAGCTCTCCTACTACAACGATGAAAAGACGGGTCGCCCCATCATGCAGCAGACCTCGACGGGAGAGATCAGGATCGCGGGTGGAACCTACTTTGACCCGAGCAAGCCTGATGAGATGGCCGCCAAAAGAGTCGGCGGGAAAAACATCTCCGAGCGTCCGCCGGGACTGTGATTCAGTTCAGGCCGAAGGAGCAGCAGCGGGGATGAGGCTTGCGCATGAAAATGCGGCTGCACTTCGGCTTCGGCGGCTCGGCCAGGGCTGAGTCGAAAAGCATCACCACGCGAAAGCCCTGCACGCCATCGTCACGCCGCACATGCACGCACTGCACGACAAAGCCGCGCAGCATGACCCAGGGCTCCGTGCCAACAGCGGACAAAAGAGCCTGAGGAAGCTCCGCCGTGCTCAATCGCATTTGCAGCTCCGCACCGATCTGAAAACGATGTCGTGACCAGAAGGTCAGGCTGGTGTCCGTGACCTCGCACATTTCCACAATAGCCTGCCCACCTCCGCCACGTTTCGGTGTGGAGGTGTCCTGCGGAGATTGGCCGTGATTTGCCATAGGACAGGAGGGATGAAGCAGTCGGGGGACCGGGCTGAAAAGAAGGCACTCGGCCACTTCCCGTCAAGCGGTGTGAGCGTGACCTGTCACGCGGCACTCTCAACTCTGCATCAGTCGCCGCTCTTTGGGTCGAAGGCATCCCGCAGGCCATCGCCGAGGAAGTTCAGCGCCAGCAGGCTCAGGGACATGAGCACGGCGGGGAAGGCGAGCAGCCACCATTTGCTCTCGATGGGATTGATGACTTGCGCGCCATCTTTGAGCAGTGAACCCCAGCTCGCGGCGGGGTCTTCGATGCCGAGGCCGAGGAAACTGAGGAAGGATTCATCGAGGATGACGGCGGGGATCGTCAGCGTGAGGTAGGTCAGGATGATCGTGCTGAGATTCGGCAGCAGATGCTTCTTTAAAATCTGCCAGGGGCTCTGCCCCATCGCGCGTGCGGCGGTGACGAAGGTCAGCTCCCGCAGCACGAGCACCTGACCGCGGATGATGCGCGCCATGGTCAGCCACTCCACAAGGCCAAGGCTGAGGATCATGACGACGATCTTCGAGTAGGGCATCAGGTAGCGCGCGGCGGCCTCAATGCTGCTCCAGCCGGACTGCTGCGCGCTGAGGCGGATGCCATCGAGCCAGTCTTTAAACATGCCATCAAACGCGGCGATGAAGATCATGATGAAGAGGATGCGCGGCACGGCGTAGAGCAGATCGACCACACGCATCATCAGCGCATCGAGCCGACCTCCGATGAAGCCGCTGATCATGCCGTAAAGCGTGCCGATGATGAGGGAGATGCCCGCGCCCACGATACCGACGCCGAGCGAAACCTGCGCGCCGGTGAGCAGTCGATAAAAAAGGTCCTGGCCGTTTTTATCCGTGCCGCAAACGTGTGTCACGGGCGCATCCACACCGGCAGACATGGGCGGCAGGAAGGCACCATTGCTCGTCGTTTTCAGCGCAGCAGGCAGGAAGAACGGCACGGTGAAGGCGATTAACACGATGACGGCCAGGAAGACGAGCGAGATCATCGCGGGCCGGTTCCGGCGCACGATGTCCCAGCCATCGGGGCGGGTGAGGGCGGATGTCTTCGGCGCGTCAGGCATGGAGTCGGATGCGCTTGTCGAGGACGCTGTAGAGCAGGTCCACGATGAGGTTAAAGACGATGAGCAGCGTGCAGTAAACGATCACCGCGCCGCAGAGCGGGAAGACATCGCGGTTTTGAATCGAGTTCACGAAGATGCTGCCCGCACCGGAGATGTTGAAGACCGTCTCCACGACCATCGAGCCTGTGAGCAGATGCGCGGCGAGCGGGCCGAGATAGGTCACCACGGGAAGGATGGCGACCTTCAGCGCATGTCGCGTGAGCGCCTGAGTTTCCGTGAGCCCTTTGGCCTTCGCGGTGCGGAGGAAGTCGCTCTTCATCACATCGAGCAGGCTGTTTCTCATCAACCTCGCGACGTAGGCGATGTAGGGCGCGGAAAGACAGATGGCGGGCAGCACGAGATGCGAAACATTGCCCCAGCCTCCGACCGGCAACCAGCGAAGCCACAGCGCGAAGATGGCGATCAAGAACGGCCCGGTGATGAAACTCGGGATCGAGATGGCGACGAGAGCCCCGAACATCGCCGCCCAGTCGATGGGTGTGTCCCGCCGCATCGCCGCCAGCGCGCCGAGCAGCACGCCGAGCGTGCTTGCGATGACGAAGGCGATGCCGCCGAGCTTCAGCGATGACGGCATCTTTTGCGCCAGGATCTCCGCTACGCTCCAGTCGCGATACTTCGTGGACACACGCAGGTCGAGGTGCGCGAGATCGCCGAGATAGGAGGTGTACTGCTGCCAGAGCGTGCCGTTGAGTTTGTACTTCTCCTGGAGCGCTGCTTCAACCTTCGCGGAGCCGCCTTTTTCCCGATCAAAGGGACCGCCGGGAAGCAAGCGAGTCAGCAGAAAGGTGAGCGACACGGCGAAGAACAGCACGAGGAAGCTGCTCAGCAGGCGGCGCAGGAGAAAGGCAGCCATGGGAGGGAGATCACTTCGCCTTTTCGATCAGCACGAAGCGATACTTCGCATCGTATTTGCCGCCGTTGAGGTCATCGCAGCATTTGCGACAGGCGCTGCCGCGACGGAATTTCCGTACGCGCTGAGAGATGACGCCGCAGTGCGCGCAGGCATAAACGTAGTTCCGCTTCACCTGCCGGCGCGGCAGCGGCAGCGTGTGGCGCGCAGACTCGCCAGGGATGCCGAGATCGGCGCAGGCGAGCTTCCACTCACCGCCGTGCGGCTCAATGCGCCTGCGACCTGCGCGATGGTAGGCAACGAGATGGGCGAGTTCATGGCGCAGGGTGCGCTCGGTCTGACCTTCAAACTCGCGCAAGCGCGGATTCAGCTCGATGCGCCAGCTCGGGTAGGAGGCATAGCCTGCGGTGCTGCGCAGGCGTGGATTCCAGAAGACTTGCACGACTTTGGCCATGCCGGGCAGCTCGAGCTGGATCAGCAGTTCACGGCAGGTCTGGGTGAGGGACTCGTCAGTCGTGAGTTCCTTGATCGGCTCATCACTGCGCTCCGGGCACGGCTCGGAGCTGCGCTCAAAAAGGGAGCCGTCCGCAGGTTTCCACGGCGGCTGGGAGCCGAAGTCGAAGAAGAGCTGGGAGATTTTCCGCGCGAAGTTCATGACTCAGGCGTCACCGAGGTTCGGGGACTTTTTGAGAGGCGTTTGTTTACGGTCGCGAATGCGGTGCTCCTGATCACCCAGGGCATAGACCATGTCAGGGGCCACGCTTTCCATGAGGAAGACGTTCGCGCCGATGATGCTGCGCGCGCCGATGACGGTGTCACCGCCGACGATGGTGGCTCCTGCGTAGATGGTGACGCTGTCTTCAAGGGTGGGGTGGCGCTTTTTCCCCGCGAGCGCCTGACCGGCGGCGAGGGATTTGGCGACAAGACCGACGCCTTGGTAAAGTTTCACATGAGCGCCGAGCTGGCAGGTCTCTCCGATCACGACGCCAGTGCCGTGGTCGATGAAGAAATGGCTGCCAATCTCCGCTCCAGGATGGATGTCGATGCCCGTGCGACCATGCGACCACTCGGTCATCATGCGCGGGAGAAGGGGCACGCCGGCTTTGTACAAAAGATGCGCGCTGCGCTGGATGGCGATGGCCTCCAGGCCGGGGTAGGCGAGGATGATCTCCTCGAAGCTGCGCGCGGCGGGATCGCCATCGAAGGCGGCCTGCACATCGGTTTGCAAGAGCTGGCGGACGCCGGGCAGACGCACCATGAAGTCGCAGACGAGCTTCATGGCTTCTTCGCGGTGGTTGTCGCTCTTGCCATCGCTCAGACGCAGGCTGCGGCGCACTTCGATGTTCAGCCGTTCGCGCATTCCAGCGACGCGCTCGTGGGTGAGCAGTTCGAGGTCCTGCGAGGACAGTGCGTCTTCCGAAAAGAAGCCGGGGAAGAGCACCTGCAATAGATCCTCGCAAAGCACCGCGATGGCGCGTTTGGACGGCAGGTTGCCGCTATCGACGTGATTGATCCCACCGACCTCGCAATACGAGGCCATGAGGCTTTGGACGATCTCTTCCTGTCGGCAATCCATGGGTTTGATGGCTGCCATTTAAAGCCGGGATCAAGGCGATGGCAAACGAGCAGGCTGTGAACAACTAGGGCTGCGGCAAATTCGTGCTGGGGTTGGACGGCAAGGGGAGTCCAAGTTTTTTGGACTTCATGAGTTGGTAGGTGGTGGGCAGGAGCAAATAGTCCGCCTTTTCGCGCAGCAGGGCTGCTTCATCTGGAGATGCGGCATGTGTGGCAGCATCTCTGAGCATGGTGGCTCCCGGAGGATAGCCAAGCTCCACAATACCATTCATCGCGGCTTTTCGAACTTCTGGATCTGAGTGTGAAAGATAGGGCTCAATGCGCTGCAACTCACTGGCATTATAGGTGAGAGCAGATGTCCGAATCGCCTCTATAATTCCCTGCGGCTCCAGACTGGCGGTTAAAGGTGGAGGCGGGGGTGGTGCTGGCGGGGATATAGAGGCTTGCTCGATAGGCTTGCGCAGCTGGGTCGCGTTAGAGGACTTCGCAGATCGGAGGTTCCCTGAAGAGGACGCGTTCGGTCTGTTGTCATGAATTGTGGGGGTGCCTGCCGC
>JBILPY010000695.1:0-2820 GCA_044373575.1 Prosthecobacter sp.
ATGTCCGTCCCTTTGTGCCGGATCTCAGCGGTCGTAGCATCCTGGATGTCCGCAGCTATGAGGAGACACCCTGGAGCATGATCAGCTACGCCCTCCAGCCCGACTTCATGAGCGTGCCTGAGCTTGTCTCCTATCTGAAAGCCCACCCGAAGGATAGCGATGAGCGGCTGGCGCCCTTCCGCACGCACTACCATCAGCGCTTTGCCCTGCCATGGCAGAGCTTCGCTCTCGCGCTCGTCGCCGCGCCGCTCGGTATCGCCTATTCGCGACGCGGAGCTGTGGGTGGCATCGCCGGGTCCATCTTCATCTTCTTTGCCCTGCTCTTCCTGAACAACCTCTGCCTGAATCTCGGCAAAGGCTCCCATTTGCCATCGTGGCTCGGCCCGTGGATACCGCACCTACTGTTCGGCGTTCTCGGCCTCGTCCTGCTCCACTACCGTTCGCAAAATAAAGACCTGCCGCGCTTGTCCCTGAAGTGGCTTTTCACCTCGAAGGCGAAGATCGCCCGGCCGCGCAATCGACAGGCCGCTTGATTCCTTTTTTTCGTCCATGATCCAGAACTGGTCCATCCGCTCCCGCGCCCCGCAATGTGCCCTGTCTGAACGCCCCTTCGCTGAGGGCGAAGTCTTCCACACGGCCATCTACTTTGATCCTGAAACCTCCGGATACTTGAGACGCGATGTCGCCATCGACGCCTGGAAGCAGGAGATCGCGGAAAGGAAACCCATCGCCTACTGGCGCAACACCTACTCGCCCACGATCGTCGAAGCGAAGCCCGAGGTGGCCAGCAAAGAAGGCGCCATGGCCCTGCTGCAGCGCTTCATCGAAGAAGATGAGCCCGCCACGGAAAACGCCCGCTACATTCTCGCCCTCATGCTGGAGCGGAAACGAATCCTCAGCCCCACCGCCACGAAGGAAGTGGATGGGAACAAGATGCTCTTCTACGAGAACAAAAAGACCGGCGAAGTCTTCATCGTCCGCGATCCCGATCTCCGGCTTGATGAACTCGCGCAGCTACAGGACGAAGTGGCCATGCTCCTCGGTTTCGGCGGCCCTGCAGCCGACGCCGCCAAGTCCATCGGCATGAAATTCACGCCCGATGGAAAGCTCGTGAAAGACGAGCCAGCTTCGGAGACTCCGAATGCTGAAGAGCCATCCGCAGAAACAGAATCCGAAGTGCTCGCGCCCGAATGCGAAGTGGAAGAAGACGTGGCCGAAGAGGTCGCTGAATCTGAGGAGTCTGGCGATGCAGTGCCTGACGATATCACCGAAGAAGCGGATGAATCCGAGTCAGATATTGAAGAAGTTGCGGAGATCTCAGAATCGGAGTCAGGTGAACTCGATACGTCGAAGTCCGAACCCGCTTGAGTCTCTGTGCACGGAGCCCCGGCTTCAGCCGGAACAGATGAGCGAGGTGGGACGGCAGCGATTGAACGCTGCCAGTTTGCAATGACCGCCGCGAACGCCTGCCCGCCCGCGGGCTTATCGTGTCGCTGCCACCCTTCGGTTCAGAACTTAATCCCTGCGAGCAGGCCTGGGACGTGATCAATGATGAAGTATCCAACTTCAGGCTGGCATGAAAAGCGGTTTTGCGAGGGTTAGCCAATGCTGACGACGCCTTTTACCAAACCACTGCCGGGCATTACCCACACAGGCATGTATGCTGGCAGTTCATCCAAAGTGCAGCGGTGGGTAATCCAAGTGCGTGTGTCGATCTGGCCACTGGCGATTAGGCTGAGGATGCGTGGGAAGTCGGAACCGACTGCGTTTCGGCTGGCAAGAAGGGTCAGTTCTCGCCGATGAAAAAGAGGGTCGTCGAGCAGTACGGGCTCTTTGGTGATTCCAACGTAGATGATGCGGCCGGTGAAGCGTGCTAGTTTCAGCGCACGGGCCATGGAGACCGGATGTCCCGTCGCATCGAAGACAACCTGTGCGCAGGGTTCGTCGGGCAGGCTTTCGACGACAGTGACGCCGGGGTAGTTCTCCCGCACAAAGGCGCAGCGAGTCTCATTTAGCTCAAGCACAGTGATGGCTGCGCCAGTGAGGCGGGCAAACTCGAGAACAGTGAGGCCGATGGGGCCAGCACCGATGATGAGCACGTCATCGTCCGAACGGATGGTGGCCCGATTGACGGCATGGCAGCCGATGGCCAGCGTCTCCACGAGTGCGAGCTGCTCAAAGCTGAGCGCATTGGCAGGATGGAGTTTGTGCGCGGGTAGGATCATGCGCTCGCGCATTGCACCATCCGTATGTACGCCGAGCACGCGGAGAGATTCGCAGCAGTTCGTTTTGTCCTGCTGGCAGGCATGGCAGGAACCGCAGTTCAGGTAGGGCTCGACGGAGCAACGGTCGCCTGGCTGCACATTCGTCACACCCTCGCCGACAGCGAGGATTTCGACCCCTAGCTCATGCCCAAGAATGCGCGGACACTCGATGAAGGGCATCTTTCCCAGATATCCGCTGATGTCCGTGCCGCAGATGCCAATGGCGCGGATGGCGACCAAGGCCTCACCGCTCCCTGGTGCGGCAGCTTCGGGTAGTTCGATGAACTCGAAGTGCTCAGGTTGGGTCAGGCAGAGGGCTTTCATCGCGATGCATTTATACAGTGCCGAATCGGCGATGCCGCTTGGCATAGGAGGCGATGGCATTGACGAGATCGGCTTTGCCGAAATCGGGCCAGAGTGTGTCGGTGATGTAGAATTCGGTGTAGCTAAGCTGCCAGAGGAGGAAATTCGAGAGGCGCATCTCGCCACTGGTCCGGATTAGTAGATCGGGGTCGGGGTAGTAGCGGGTGTAGAGGTGCTTTGAAAAGACCTCGGT
>JBILPY010000696.1:0-2818 GCA_044373575.1 Prosthecobacter sp.
TAGCAGCAGGGCGGTGGCGGCGAACCAACGCAAACAACCGGGGTTGCTCGGGGACTTGCCTCTGACGGGCTCGTGTAGGTCTGTCATGACGTTGATTAATTGGGTGCCTGGAATTGACGGAGCAACGACTCTCTTCGCCACAGCCTTGTTCAGATAAGCCGTCTCGAATTCCTCAATCCATCGGCGGTGATGACGGCTTGATGACGCGAGGCGACTTGGAAATCGACATGGTTTTGCCATTGCATGGGGCGCAAGGCAGCGAGACCTTTGATCCGCATGCGGTAGCCGCACTCGGCGATCTCCCAGCCAAATTCGCTGTGGCGGTTGCGATACTCCTGCCGATGCAGCCAGGCTCCGAACTCATCTTTTCTCCACACGGCGGGATCATTGCCAGGGATGATCTGGGCGAGCTGCCACACCTGCTCGATGACCTCGCGTGCATAGACTCCTGAGGGCAAAGGTTCGTCAGGAAGGTGAGCAGACATGATTCGCATAGGGCTCAGCGCTCCATGACCCAAGCAGAGACACAGCCGTCATGTGCCTGCTGCGCGGTGGCGGCAAAGTCAGCGAGGTAGCCGCGCTGGTAGGTTGGTTTTGGCCAAGAAATTGATCGGGAATCCAGATCGGCGTGAACCTGGACAGTACCCGCCATGAGATCGAACTCGATCTCATCTCCGTCCTGAACTGCGGCGATGGGACCGCCGACAGCGGCTTCGGGAGAGCAATGAATGCCCATGACGCCATGGGAGACGCCAGAGACACGGCCATCGGAAAGGAAGGCCACTTTTCCGTCCAATTCGGGGACGGCGAGTGCGGCGCTGGCGACGAGAAGTTCGGTCATCCCAGCAGCGATGGGGCCGACACCACGCAGGACGACGACATGGCCAGGCTGGATGCGACCTGCGGCGGCGGCATCGGAGACATCTTTGACGCTGGTGAAGCAGATGGCGCGCCCTTGGAACTTTGGATCGGTCCGGGAGGAGACTTTGAAGACCATGCCATAAGGGGCAAGGTTGCCGAAGCAGATCTGGAGATCGGCATAGGCTTTGAAGGGCTGTCCGAGTGGTGCAATAAGGTCCTGATCGGCGGGCACATCCGGGCAGTGGGCGACATTTTCAGCCAAGGTCTGGCCTGTAACCGTGATGCAGGAACCGTCGAGCACGCCCGCTTTGAGCAAATGGCGCAAAAGCATGGCGGTGCCGCCAATGCGGTGGAGGTCGGCCATGGTACCTTTGCCGCGGGGTGCAAAATTGCAATAAACTGGGGTGCGTCGGCAGATGGCCTGTACGTCTTTGAGCGTGAAATCGACGCCAACTTCATGGGCAAGGGCGAGGATGTGGAGGACGCCGTTCGTAGATCCCCCCATGGCCGCAATGGCAGCCATGGCGTTCGTGATCGCTGCCTTAGTGAGGATATCTCGTGGACGGAGATTCAACTCCAGAAGACGGCGCATCGCGGCTCCGACGCGCTGACAGTCTGTCTTTTTCGCCTCATTTACGGCGGGTATGGAAGAGGTATCGGGGAGGCTGAGGCCCATGGCTTCAAGGGCGACTCCCCAGGTGTTGAAGGAGGCCGCGATGCCACAACCACCCGCTCCAGGACATGCGTGGCGGATGACGGTTTCGGACTCTTCGATACTGATCTTGCCACTGTTAGCCTGAGCCTGGGAATCGTAGGCGTCGAGGATGGTCAGCGAGCGGCCCTGGTGGCAGCCAGGGAGTATGCTTCCACCATTGACGATGAGACCGGGGCAGTTCATGCGGGCCAACGCCATGGCAAAGGCGGGGCCGTTTTTGTCGCAATGATGCAGACCGATCATGCCATCGTAGCGATGAGCGCTGCACACCATCTCAGCGCCATTGGCCATGAGATTGCGAGAAACGAGGGAGGACGCCCCGCCTTCATGACCCTGAGTAATGTTGTCGCTCACCGGACTGACTCCAAAGGGGAAAGCGATCAGGCCTGATTCATGGCAGCTCTTCTGGAGTTCCTTCGCCAGTTCGTGGGCGCGTAGATTGCAAATATTGCCGTCCAACAGGGGGGTGGCGATGCCAATCTGCGGTTTGTCGAAATCCGATTCGGTAAACCCGAGCCCCCAATAGAAAGCTTTGACGCCACGCTGCCAGCCGTGGGTGAGGGAAGAAGAGTTCCAGTTGAGGGGTTGGGACATGGTTGTATTGAAGTCGGGCCGAGTTAAGAGCAATATCACTTTGCCACAAATGCAAAAACTCCCGACCAGGAACACTGGTCGGGAGTTAGAATGGAGGAGTCAGATCAGACCCCGACGAATTAGAAGGTGACGCCGAGCTTCACACCACCGAAGATTTCGCTGTCCTGGGTGTTGTTGGAGTGACGGGTGTCGAGGGAGATGTTGTAAGCGATGTACGGGGTGAGCGTAGCAGTCTTGGTCAACTTGATCGGAGCGGAGAGGGAAGGAATCACGTGGGTGAAACCGCTCTGGTTGCTCACACCGACGATGGTGTAATAGTTGGTGAAGCCGTAGCCAGCCTTGACAGCTGGGACGAGGCTCAACCAGGAATTGATCTCGATTGGCATGTCAGCACCGATTTCAGCATAGGAAGCGCCGATGGTGAAGTCATAATAGAAACCACCATAGAGGTTCACAGGACCGACGGAGGAAGCGACGGTAAGACCGACTTCTTCAGCACCCATGATGTTGAGTTCGTCCTGACCGATACCAGCAGCGTTGCCGGCACCGAAGTTGCTGCCAGAGAAGGTATCGAAGAACTCATAGTGAGTGTAAACGAGACCAAACTTAGCAAAACCAGCGTCATAAGTGAGGGACGCAGACAGGTCG
>JBILPY010000697.1:0-2816 GCA_044373575.1 Prosthecobacter sp.
TAGTGCATACATCATCGGCACAAGAATGAGTGTCACGACCGTGGCGATGCTGACACCGAAGACGATCACGACACCGACGACGCGCCGGGTTTCAAATCCGGCTCCACCGCCGAGCATGAGTGGCAGCGCACCCATCACAGTGGCGAGCGCGGTCATTACGATGGGGCGCAGGCGTTGTTCGCTGGCGGTGAGGATCGCCTCGCGGAAGGCCACACCTTCGTCGCGAAGTTGATTGATGAATTCGACGATGAGGATACCGTTCTTTGCCGCCAGACCGATAAGCATGATGAGGCCGATCTGACTGTGGATGCTCTGATTCATGCCCATGAATTTCAGGCCGAGCAGCGCACCGGCCACGGCCATCGGCACCGTCAGCATGATGGTGAAAGGATGCACGAAGCTCTCAAATTGCGCCGCCAGCAGGAGAAAGGCGATGAGCATCGCGAGCGCAAAGACGAGACCGATGTTGCCTTGGTTCTGCTTCAACTTCAGCGAGTTGCCTTTGTAGCCCACGATGGCGCTTCCAGGCAGGGTTTCGCGGATCAGATCCTCCATGTAAGTGACCGCTTCGCCGAGGCTGTAACCGGTCGCCAGCTCGGCATCGAAGGTGATGCTTCTCATGCGGTTGTAGCGGTTCAGCGTGCCGCTGTCGGCGAACTCTTCCGTCTTCACCAGATTCGCCAGTGGGATGAGCTGCTTCGTGCGCTCGCTGCGGACGAAGAGATTGTTCAGATCCACGGGCGTGCGCTTGTCGGCGTAGCTGCCTTCGAGCATCACGTCGTATTCCTCGCCCTCATGGATGAAGGTGGTAGCACGTCGCCCACCGAGCATGGTTTCCAAAGTCATGCCGATGTCCGCTGTCGAGACTCCGAGATCAGCCGCACGCGCTTGATCGATGGTGACGCGCAATTGCGGCTTGGTATCGCGGTAATCGCAGTCAAAGCCGAGCAGCTTTGGATTGAGCCGACCTTTGGCAAGGATGATGTCCCGCCACTTGGCGAGTTCTTCAAAGGTGGGGCCACTGACGACGATTTCGAGCGGTTTGTTCAGCCCGCGCAGGATGGCCTGGCGCATGATGACGGAGACCTTCGCTTCAGTCATGTCAGCGGTTCTTTGCCGCACATCTTCCATGATGGTGAATCCATCCCGCCGAGTGCCGAAGGGCGTCAGGGTGATCACGGCGATGGAGTCATTAAAGTCGGCCGATGAGCCAAAGCTTCGCGGTGCGCGGGCATTCACACGGGTGGCTTCTTTCGTGTCCTCCACGAGCGGCATCACCCGTTCCGTGAGCACATCGAGCGTCTGCACGGCATTGCCATACGTCGTGCCAGGCGGTCCTGTGGCGACGACGAAGAACGATCCACGGTCCTCGCGTGGCATGAACTCATCCGGGATATTCATCAGCAACCAAACGCACAGCGCCGTGATGCCCGCGACGATGGGAAAGGCCGACCCAGGGAAGTGCAGCGCCTTGTCCAGCAACCAGCGATAGCTCCGCTGAACCACACCAAAGAGGCGATCCAAGGTGCGAGCGATGAAGCCGTCTCCCTCGCGACCTCGGAGAATCTTCGAAGCCATCATTGGCGAAAGAGTGAGCGCCACGAAGCCCGAGAAAGCCACGGCAATCGAAAGCGTGACACTGAACTCTGCAAACATGCGCCCTGTATCCCCCGGCATGAAGGCCACCGGGATGAAGACGCTCATCAGCACCAGCGTGGTCGCGATGACGGCGAACCCGACCTGACGGGTGCCTTTGTAAGCCGCGACGAGCGGGCTTTCACCATGCTCGATGCGGCGATGAATGTTCTCCAGCACCACGATGGCATCATCGACCACGAGCCCGATCGCCAGCACGAAGGCGAGCAGCGTGAGGGTGTTCATCGAGTAGCCGACCGCCTGCAAAACAAGGCAGGTGGCGAACACGCTCACCGGCACCGCCACGATCGGGATCAGCACCGCGCGGAAGCTGCCGAGGAAGAGGAAGATGATGACCACCACCAGCGCCAGCGCGATGCCGAGCGTGCGATACACTTCATGCAGGGATTCCTCAATGAACTGGCTGATGTCGTAGCTGTTCTCCAGCTTCAAATCCGGCGGCAGAGTCTTGCGGATCTCATCAGCCTCCGCACGCACGGCACGGGCGACTTCGAGCGGATTCGAGCGCGACTGCCGGATGATGCCGACAGACACCATGAGCACGCGGTTGCCTTTGAAAACGGTGCGAGCCTCCTCCGCTCCAAGCGCGATCTTGGCCACCTCGCTCAGCCGCACTTGATAACCATTCGCCCCACGTGCGATGACAAGCTTCTCGAAGTCTTCGACACTGCGATACTGACGCGTCAGCCGCACTGTGAACTGCCGGTCGAGCGACTGCACCGTACCAGCAGGCGGGTCCACGTTTTCACTGCGTAGCGCCTTTTCGACATCGATGGCCGTGAGTCCGCGCGCCGCGAGTGCCTCGCGATCCAGCCAAACGCGCAAAGCATAGCGCGAGCCGCCGTTGATGCGCACACGCGCCACGCCGGGCAGTCTGGAAAAACGGTCGATCAAGTAGCGCTCGGCGTAATCGGTGAGTTCCAGCGTGTTTCGCGACTCGCTGGTGAGGTTCAGATACATCAGCACCTCGGCGCTCAGTTCCGTTTTGCCGACGTTCGGCGGGTCCACCTCCGGCGGCAGCGTGGCAAGTACGGGACTGATCGCCTCGCGGATGTCATTCGCCGCTGCATCGAGATCGCGCCCGAGGGTGAACTCGACTGTGATCTCGGATTTTCCATCCACGCTGATCGACGAGATGTTTTCGATGGCCTCCACCTGCG
>JBILPY010000773.1:0-2812 GCA_044373575.1 Prosthecobacter sp.
AAGACCGATTCGCAGCGAGCATTGAAGGTATGGGCGAACTTCTTCGACACCTCCGCCTTGCTCCCTTTGGCCCAACTTGGCACAAGTCCGAATCGCATCCGCTCCACGCCCACCTCGCCACCTTCCATCGTCAAGACATCGGCATAGTCGGTGGGGCAGATATTGTTGACCACCGGCACCTCGGATTTCTTGTCCTCCCCTGCCCTCGCCTTCCGTCGCTCAATCCGAAGAGCCCGCCCGGCAAGGGAGAGCGCAGGTATCTTGGCGAATTGATTCAGACGGCCACACATAACTCCATCAAAGCGGGGCACCGGATAGCGGGCAAGTCGAAGTGGGATCAATCACTGATTGCCCTGGTTTGATAAAAGGCTCAAACCTCTTCGGAATGGTGCGCAGAATTGAAGTGGCTAGGAGTAAGGCCAGCGGATGGAGTACATTCTGAGAACGAGTGCTAACAGGCTCAAACACAATCAGCCGATAAAGGTGAAAAGTGGCCCGCAAATGGCCCGCCGACAAAAAAGAAGCCCAACTCATTGAGTTGGGCTTTTCGTCATAACTCCCTCAGGATGAAAATGGTGGGTAGGGCTGGGTTCGAACCAGCGTAGGCGTAAGCCAGCAGATTTACAGTCTGCCCCCTTTAACCGCTCGGGCACCTACCCATTTCCATCCTTTCGGAAGGGCCGCGATTATCGACGACGATGCTTTCTTGGCAAGGGGCTTTTGCTCTTGTTGAGAACTTTATCTTCCACGTCGCGGGCGGGTTGCTGCGTGCTTCTGCACATGGGCTTGTGGATGGGAGCCGTGGAGCACTTTGAATGAGCCCTGTTCGATGACCGTGCGGGCGGTTTCAAAACATTCCTTCATCATGTTTTCATACGGCAGGTGCTTGTTGGCCACGAGCCAGAGATCCCCGCCATTGCGCATGCTGGAGGCGGCGATGGTGATGAATTTGATCCCCAGCAGCGGGTCGGCATCGCGTCCGTCATGGAAAGGCGGATTCATGATGATGACGTCAAACTTTCCGGCGCCGAGTCCGGCGGTGACATCGGTCCAGTGCAGGCGCGGACGAATGGCTGTGGGTGTGTTGCCAAGGTTTCGGCGGATGCACTCCAGCGCGGCTCCATCGGCTTCGTAACAGTCGAGACTGCTGATGTTCGGACAGTGGCGGAGAAGATAATCGCTGAGGTAACCCCAGCCGCAGCCGAGGTCAGCGGCGGCACCTTTGAGGTTCTTCGGCAGATGCTCGGTGAGCAGACGGGAGCCGTCGTCGATCTCATCCCAATGGAAAAGGCCGGGCACGGACCAGAAGCGTCCGTCGAGCACTCGGCGCATGGCAGCAGCTTCTTTCCAGGCGGTGATTTTGGCGGCATCCCAAGCCTTGCTTTTGGTGGTCCAAAAGACGCGGCTGTGATGTTTCGACACGGTTTGCACTTCGCCAGCGATCTCGGCGAGCTGCTGCTCGGTACGTTTTGCGCCCCAGTCGTTGTGCAAGGCGACGACCAGCGAGCCGCCTTCGGCCAGCAGTTCGTAAGCTCGGGCGAGGTCGCCAAAGATTGTCTCACGCTGCCGTTCAGGCAGGAGGATGACGGTCTGGTAAGTGCCCGTGTTGTCCCGGCTCACGGTAAATCCGGCGGCTTCGAGAGCCACGGCGCGCGGCTTCCAGGGCTGCTCGCAGGTGAGGCGGCCTTGGAAGCGCTCCAGCACGGCGGCTGGCTGCGCGCGCAAGAAGAGCACACGGCCTTCGGCACCGAGTTCGGGTTGATGTTCTAAAACGTAACTGAGGGCGTCGAGGGCGTGCATGGTGATCAAGGCACGTCATAAGTCGCCAGGGCGGCGACATCGAAGCGGGCGGACTTCACTTCGTCAGCAATCTCGTTGAGAGCTTCGACTTCAGCGGTGGTGAAGAGCAGTCCGCCGGCTTTCGCGGTGTGGGCGGCGTTTTGCGCCTCGGGCTGGCCGGGGAGCATGCAGGCTTCGTTGCCGTGGCCGAGGATGTCGTCGATCACCGCCTTCACGTTCTCTTTAAAGTTACGCCCTTTGGCAAAGAGACCGCTGCTGATGGCATCGGGATGGATGACCTGGAAATAGAAGGCGCTCGTGCGCTTTTCGTCGGCAGGGAAGGGCTGGCTCTTGATGTCGGGATGAGCACCACCGCCGCGCAAAGTTGGCAGCGATCCACCGATCATGCCGCCCATGACTTCGATGAGCAGAGAGAGGCCGTAACCTTTGTGCGCGCCGAAAGGCAGGAGCCAGGCGGCCTCATTTGGGTCCGTGGTCGGCTGGCCCGCTGCATCCACGGCAGCACCGGGAGGCAATGGCTTGCCTTCGCGCTTCAGCACCTGCACGCGGCCCATGGCGACCGTCGATGTCGCCCAGTCGATGACGATGGGGAAACCGCAGGCGTCCTGCGTTGGCAGGCCCCAGGAATGGGGGTTCGTGCCGAGCACGGGGAACTTGCCGCCGAAGGGCACCACTTCGCCAAGTGTGGAGGTGCAGTTCGTGTAGGCGATGTAGCCTTTCTTCGCCGCGTCCATGACGTAGCCGCCGCCCCAGAGGTAGTGGAAGGCATTGTCCACGCTGACCTGGCCGATGCCGTATTTGTCGGCCATTTCCATGCAGCGTTCCATGGCGCGGAAGGCCACGCTCTGGCCGAGTTTCAGATTGCCATCCCAGGCTTCGCTGGCGGCGAATTTCTTGTCGATCACCTTGATCTCGGCACCGGGTTTGCAGCCGCCGGTGGCACTGCCAAAGAGGTGGTCGAGGTGCAGCGCCTTGATCGCATTGTGCGTGCGGATGCCATGCGCGCTGGCCA
>JBILPY010000190.1:0-7426 GCA_044373575.1 Prosthecobacter sp.
CACGGTGGTGGATGATTACGGGCATCATCCGAGTGAGATCGCGGCTACTTTGGCGACGGCGAAGGGTTTGCAGCCAAAGCGCATCGTCTGTGTCTTCCAGCCGCATCGCTACAGTCGCACGCAGCTTTTGAAAAAGGAGTTCGGAGCAAGCTTCGATGATGTGGATGAGCTCTTCGTGACGGATGTTTATGCCGCGAGTGAAAAACCGCTGCCAGGCGTGAGCGGGAATACCATCGTGGAAGAGGTGCGGGAGCATGACAAAGCACGCGGTGTGGTGCGTCCGGCAGCGAGCTTCCAGTTCACCCCGACGATGCTGATGTCTCGCGACAAGGTGGGCAATGCGCTGCGACCTGGAGATTTGCTGATCACGCTCGGTGCAGGCAATGTGCATGAGGTCGGGCGCTGCATCGCGAAGGATCTGCCGGTGCTGGAGAAGCTCTGGGAGATCCTGGAAGCGAACGGCGGCGGCACGGCGAAGCTTTATGAGCCAATGAATCGTCACACGACCTTCCTGATCGGCGGCCCGGCGCAGTATTGGGTGGAGCCGCACACCGTGGCGGGCTTTGCCGAGATCGTGACGCATCTGCGCAATGCCAGCGTGCCGATCCGCGTGATCGGTCGCGGCTCGAATTTGCTCGTCAAAGATGGCGGCATTCGCGGCGCGGTCATTCATCCGAGCAAGGGCGAGTTTGAAGAAGTGCGCGTGGTGGATGGACAACTCGTTTGCGGAGTCGGCGCACGCTTGAAGAAGATCGCCAGCGCAGCGCGAAATGCAGGCATTGGCGCGATGGAATGGATGGAAGGCGTGCCGGGAAATCTCGGCGGAGCGATCCGCATGAACGCGGGCGCGATGGGCGTGGAGATGGCGGACAATCTGGTGAGCGTGCGGTTCATCGCGGCGGATGGTAGCATTCAGGAGAAGCCACTCAGCGAGATCCAGCATCAGTATCGCAGCATCGCTGAGTTTGAAGAGCGCTACATCGTCGGTGCCGTCCTAAAGGGCAAACCAGCCACGATGGCGGAGATCGACGCCGGACTGGAAGCCAGTCGCGTGAAGCGCCGCACCAGCCAGCCCATCGGAGCCAGCGCAGGCTGCATGTTTAAAAACCCCCAACTCTGCGGTGCCGGGAAGCTCGTGGATGATTTGGGGCTGAAAGGCCGCCGCTCCGGCAAGGTCGTGGTGTCCGAGGTGCACGGGAATTTCTTCGTCAACGAAGGCGGAGCCACTGCCCGCGAGGTGCTGGACCTCGTGGCGGAAATCAAAGAAGTGGCCCAGCGCGAGCGCGGCGTGCAGCTCGAGATGGAGGTCAAGGTGATCGGCGAAGATCAGCCGCTGCCGCTTTGAGGACTGAAACTTGGCCCACGCTGGTGGGTTACAGGTTTCATGCTCCGCTTCCTCCCGCTGCTTTTCTTGATCTCCACGGCCTCTGCTGACTACGAGTCGGCGGCGAAGTATCTCGAGTCCACGAATGGCCACGCGATGCTGGTTTATGAAGACGGGAAGCTCGTCTTCGAACGCTACCTGAATGGTCACACAGCGGAGAAAGGTCATGTGCTGGCGAGTGGCACGAAGAGCTTCTCCGGCTTTATGGCGGTGGCGGCGCAGGAAGATGGGCTTTTGAAGCTGGATGAGAAGCTGAGCGAGACGATCACCGAGTGGAAAGAGGACCCGCAGAAGAAGGACCTCACCATCCGCCAGCTCCTGAGCCTGAGCAGCGGCATCGCAGGCGGTGAAAACGGCCAGGTGCCCGGCTACAAGCGGGCGGTGGAGATCGCCCAAGTCACGGCAGCCCCAGGCAAGCGCTTCCAATACGGCCCGATCCCTTATCAGATCTTCGGCGAGGTCATGCGCCGAAAGCTCGTAGCGAGTGGAAAAGCCAAGGATCCACTCGACTACCTCCAGCAGCGTCTTTTCACCCCTCTCGGCATGAAATACGAACTCTGGCGCGAGGACGCCGAAAAGATGCCGCACCTACCCAGCGGAGCCTTTTTCACTGCGAGGGAATGGGCAAAGTTCGGTCTGTTTGTGCTCAATGGCGGCTCGTGGGAGGGAAAACAGATCGTGAAGCCCGAATCGCTGGCTGAGTGCTTCAAGCCCACTCCGGCAAATCCGAGCTACGGCATGACTTTCTGGAAGGCCAAGCCCACCGACCCGATCCCCGACCTCGTCATGGCCGCTGGGAAGGGGAAACAAAAGCTCTTCATCATACCCTCGCGGAAATTGCTGATTGTGCAGTTCGCCGATGCCAAACCGAGCTACCGGGAAGAGCGCTTCCTGAGCTTGGCGCTCGGAGATGAGCGTGTTGCTGGTGCCGGAGTGGCCTCAGATGGCGATGCCGGAGTCGAAAAAGGCATGGCCAAAGCCCGGGTGGAACAGAATTTCACCCTTTTTGACAAGGACGGCGATGGTCGGGTCAGCCGTGAAGAAGCCGGGGAGGCTGCTGACCGCATTTTCCCTGCGGACACGAATCAGGACGACTTTCTGACCTTGGAAGAAGCGAAGGTATTGGCCGAAAAAATCGCCCGTTTTCGCCAGCAGCGGAACCCAGCCAGAAAAAAGTGAGATTCTTTCTTGCCAGAAAGCCTCCAAATTGGCTAACTCTAGCTGCTCTCATGAAAAATCGTTTCGCACTCATCCTCCTTGCAGCCGCTTCGCTTTGCAGCGTAGCGCTTGCTGACATCCAGTCGCCTCCCGGTCACCACTACAACTGGAGTCGCAAACTCAGCCGTGGCATTGGCAATCTTCTCTACGGAATCGCTGAGCCGATCAATGTTTGGCAGAAAACAAACAGCTCTGATGGCTCTGTTGCTGCATTTTCTGATATTTTCGTCGAAGGACCAAAGCGCATGATTGTCCGTGCTGGATACGGCATTTATGAAGTTGCGACCTTCCCAGTTCCTTCTTGGAAGCTGACCTACCGCCCACCTTATTACAAGAAGGAGAAAATCGATCCATGGTGGGGTTACACGGAATTCGCCCCCCAGCCAGGTGCTCTTTCCGAGGTCTCCTACAGCCGCACTCAAGGCTGGTAGGATTGATGATTTAATCTGAGCGCAGGCCCGAAAGGCCTGCGCTTTTTTTATCCCCAAAGTTTTCCTTGGCGAAAGTAAGGCAGCGTCCAGGAGGCGGTGATGGGAGGTGTCTAAATCCGAGGTCACTTTGGGGACAAACTGCCAAAGATTGTTCTTGGAGTCTGACATGACTTTGTGATTACATTGTCATTAAATGAAAATTGGTAAAAAAAGCCCTTTTCAAGCTTCACACCCGGGTGATGCCGGGGTGGATTATATCGTTTGTGCAGGAATGAACGAATCTGTTTTTGGATTTTATGATGAGTCGCAATGTATTGGTTTTCAGCGACTTAGTAATTATTTATTGTATATTTGAGACTCTCCGATCCACGGATGTCAAAGCTATCGGGATCTGATACCCAACCCAACCGCCGCTATGAAACGCACCGAACGTCCGCGCGATCTGTCGCAGCAACTTATGACTACCATGCGCACACGACTGCGCGTGCCCGTCACTACCCTGCTCCTTATCTCCGGCCTGACTTGGACTCTTCCCTCCTATGGTCTGACGCTGATCAAGACGAACTCGGGGGCTGATACCCTGTTAGCTGTCCCGACTTTGCTCCCAGCGACGAGCTACACCCAGAACCAAGCCCCAACATTGGGGGACACGCTCCTATTCAACAATACCATCACTAGCGCGACGACGTTTCGTGTCTCGAACGTTTCGACTAGCGCGACGAACCCCACCAATGGCATCCTGAACATAGGTGGGCTGCAGGTGGTGAATCCTGGGAATGCGATCACCATCCAGAATACGGCTAACCAGAACCAGACGATCAATCTGGGGGCTTCCGGGATCGACATGTCACGTGCTACGCAGAATCTCACGATCAGCAACACTTCCACGACCAATGGGATCACATTGAATCTGCTGAATGCCGGGGCGGCAACTTGGAGCGTTTTGGCGGGTAGGACGCTGACGGTGAGTTCGGTGGTCAATGGGACTGGCACGGGTTTGACCATTAATCCGGGTGTGAATGGGCTAGGGGGAACTGTCGTTTTGGGCAGTGCTATCGGAGCCAATAATATCACGGGAGCGACTACGGTAACCGGTTCCCAACTGACTTTGGACTATGCCACGGCGGGTAACAGGATCGACAGCGCCTCCAGCCTGACACTGAATCGGTCCACGCTTTTAGTGCAGGGCGCTTCGACTGGTCAGGGTGTGAATGGCCTGAATCTTGGAGTCGGGGTTAATCAGATTACGCGTGGCGGAACGACAGCTTCGATCAACGTGGGAGCGATCAGTAAGCCCCAAGCTGCGACCATGCTGAATATTGGAGCAGCAGGTTTTGTGACAACTACTAATACCAACACCAATGGAATCCTTGGTGGCTGGGCGGTATTGAACAATGCAGACTGGGCAGTAGGTGGAGGCGTGATTGCTGCATTAGCTAGCGGCAGCTATACGGCCCGTACGGGCGCCTGGGCCGATGCTGCTGACACCGCGCATATCAACGTCACCGGCAATGTGACTGCCGGTTTAACGGACACCATTCAGTCTCTGCGCTTCACTGGCGCAGGCGCTCTTTCATTTACCCAAAATGCTGGGACAACACTCAACATAGTCTCAGGGGGGATCATGCGGGTGGGAAGTGAGAACCAAGCAACATCCATAACAACTGGTACGCTGACTGCAGGCGGTGTCTCTGATGGTAATCCAGATACGCTGTACATTTGGAATAATCAGAATGCCATGACCATTGGCTCGATTATTGCCAACAATGGAGCTGCCGCGCTGAGCTTGGCAAAAGCTGGGGCTGGTGATCTTATTCTCACGGGCGCAAACAGCTACACGGGATCAACAGTCATTAATGACGGTAGGCTTACGGTGGGGACGGGCAGTACGACGGGTGCTATAAACCTTTCAGGAAATATCCAAATCTTCGGGAACTCTGGCGCAGATAATACGGGTAGCTTCCGTTGGAATCGTTCCGATGGCGCTACTATAACGGGTAACATCAGTGGTGCAGCTGGCAATGAGGGTCTCATCCGTCATGCATTCCAAAAGCTTGGGGCTGGCACGTTGATACTCACGCCGAACACTGCAAATACCTACTCTGGGAGCACCCTGATCACCGCTGGGGTTATCCAGGCGGGTAACACACAGGCATTGTCTCCCAGTTCGCGTTTCGAACTGGCCAACACCACCGGCGTCTCACTGAATCTAAACAACTTCAGCAATACCATCCGCGGTCTAACAGTCGGTGGCACGACAGGGGGCGGAGTTACTCTTGGTTCTGCAACGCTAACTCTGAATTCATTGCCTATCGATGCCTTCAGCTACGCAGGGGTGATTTCAGGGGCGGGCGGTTTGGTGAAAAATGGCGAGGGATCGCAGACATTCACTGCTGCACAAACCTTTACGGGACCACTGATTGTGAATGCGGGAACACTTCAGGCTACAACCCTGACACCAAATGCGGTGACGATTAACGGGGGTACTCTTCAGGCGACTACGGTGACGGCCAGTGGAGCGCTCAGCGTCACCAATGGTATCTTTAGAGCAGCTTTGGTTTCGACCAATCCTAACGTGACTGTGGGCAGTGGTGGGAGCGTCATCCTCAATAATGGCAGTTCTCTTCCTGCGAACGCGAGCCTAAGCCTTGGGGCAGAGCGCGCCACATTGCAGGTTCAAAACGGCTCAAGCTACAGTTTGGGCACATTTAGCTCCGTTGCTGGGAGTCAACTTTCTATTGGCGTCGGTGCTGCGGTCACAACATTGACCTTCAACGACACCGGGGTGAATAACCTGAATGGGGTTATTGCCATGAGTGGCCCGATCAGTGCTGGAGCAGGTAATATCGTGAAAAATGGTGCTTCGAGTTGGATTCTCTCTGGCGGCAATGCCTACAACGGCAACACGACGATCAATGCAGGCAACATTCAGATTGCTTCAGGAGCGACGGTAGAAGTATTGCCTGACCGTACTGCTGTCACTTTAGCAAACGCTAGCGGGGTGGTTCTAAATTTGAACGGAAAAACAGAGACCATCGGGTCGCTCGAAGGCGGTGGAGCGACTGGGGGTAACGTGGACCTTGGTTCCGGCACTCTGAGTGTAGGTCGAAACGGGGCTAGCACTTCCTTTGGCGGAACCATCATTGGAGCGGGCACAATCAACAAGATAGGCAATGGTGTTCTGACGCTGTCTGGTGCGACCAGCTTTACCGGCGGATTGAATATCCTCGGCGGTGGAGTGGTCCTGGCCAGATCGGGTGGCAACACCCTTGCGGATACGTTGAACGTGCTGCTCGGGGCTGGGGGCACCACACTGACGGTGAATAGTTCGGATTCAATCGGTCGCCTTACGACTCTTGCCAACAGTACGCTTAATATCGGCAGCGGAGCCACCCTCACTTCGACTCATTCAGCGGCAGCCGACATAGTGCGTGCTGGCAAAGTGGACACAGGGACTCGTGTTATGATTATTAGCGGAGGAACTGACGGGCTGGCACCTGGTATGCTGGTAAGATCTCAGGACGGCAATTCGGATATTCTTAGCTCAACTTATATTGTCCAAGTACTGAGTCATAATCAGGTTCTTTTGAACGCAAATCCAGCCATTACCACGGGGACAAATAGCAAAAACTTTGTCTTTACCGGTGCTGATCAGTTGATGGGTTCTATGACTGGAACCGGCAATTGGATCAAGAACGGTGCTGGGACCGTGGTGCTGGGGGGCAATAGCAGCCTGAATGGAACGATGACAATCAATGATGGAACAGTGGTTGCAGGAGGGTTGAATACCAATAGCCGCAATGTGATCCAGGATACGATTGGAAATCAGACCGCTGTCCTTCTTAGTGCTACCTCGGCAGTTAACCTTAACCTTGCATCGAGTGGATCGAATCTTATTCCGTTCGAAAGAATTGGCAGCCTCTCTGGGGGCCACCAAGGAGACGGCTCACCGGGCAATCTGGGAGCTATTGTGAATCTATCGGGATTTTCCAGCACTGGAGCCTTGGCCTTCGGGGCGAATAATTTAAGTTCAAACTTTCAAGGTAAGATTCGCGGAGGCGCGGCAAGTTGGCTGATCAAGGAAGGCTCTGGAGTCTTTAACTGGACTAACGATGATGCTTCCGTGTTCGATGGCACAATACGTGTAGAGGGGGGTGAAATGAGTGTCGCTGGAACAATCGGGTTGTCCAGTTCATCGAATGTGAGTGTATCCAATAATGCCGCTGGAGCTAAACTGACACTCACCACGTCCGATACCAATGGCGAAACGCTTGCTTCTATTTCGGGAGGCGGACGCGGTGCCGTCCGTGCCTTTCCAAATGGTACGGCTGGAGCTATTGCAGGTGGATATTTGGGAGGCTCAGGGGGAGAGATCAACGTCGGCACAAATGGC
>JBILPY010000698.1:0-2804 GCA_044373575.1 Prosthecobacter sp.
AACTCAGAAAGCTCAGTCAGACGCCAAAAAGATTCTCGTCATCGGTTCCTTCGATGAAACTACCTTCCGCTCCGCACGCAATATTCAAAGCGTGCAACTTATCTCCGCTGATGACGTCAATGCCGAGCAACTGCTGAACTACCCTCAGGTGCTGGTGACCGACGAAGCCCTTACAACCCTTGCCCGGAGGACTGCTTGATATGATCAAAGACCCGCATTCCGTGATTCAAACCATCCGCCTGAGCGAGAAGGCCACCCGTCTGGGTGAAGAAAACAACGAGTATGTTTTCATTGTCGATCCCAAGGCCAACAAGATTCAGATCAAAGCCGCTGTGGAAAAACACTTCGGCAAAAAAGTGGAAGGTGTACGCACCCTCAATACTGCAGGCAAAGCACGTCGCGAACGTCGTGCTGACTATGGCCGCACGAATCATTACAAGAAGGCCATCGTTCGTCTCAAAGACGGCGAGCGCCTCGATCTCGTGTAATTTCCCAACCCGGTTCCGAACCTTTAACCCAAAGGACTCACAGCCATGGCGCTGAAAACTTTCAAGCCCAACACACCATCGAACCGCTATAAAGAGTGGAACTCATTCGAGGAAATCACCAAGGACAAGCCAGATCGCGCCCTCACGGTCGCCCTGCGCAAGTCTGGCGGACGCAATAACACTGGTCGTATCACCTGCCGTCACATTGGTGGTGGAGCCGTCCGTCGTTACCGTCTCATTGACTTCAAGCGCGAACGCCGCGAAGAAGCCGCCAAGGTCGTTGCCATTGAGTATGATCCGAACCGCTCAGCACGCATTGCTCTGATCGAGTATGCAGATAAACAGCGCTCCTACATCCTCGCTCCGAACAACCTCAAGGTCGGTGATTCTGTTATCGCCGGAGAAAAAGCTGCTCCAGATGTCGGCAATGCACTTCCGTTGCGCAAGATTCCTCTCGGCACCTCGATCCACAATGTGGAACTCGTCCGCGGCCAGGGTGGTGTCGCTGCCCGTGCTGCCGGCCAGGCTGCCATCCTCTCCAACCGTGAAGGTGAATACGCTCTGGTTCGCATGCCCTCCGGTGAGATCCGCAAAATTCACTCCGAATGCTACGCCACTATCGGTGCAGTCGGTAATAGCGAGCACATGAACGTGGTCTCAGGCAAAGCTGGACGCACCCGCTGGAAGGGTACCCGCCCAACCGTCCGCGGTATGTGCATGAACCCTATCGACCATCCAAACGGTGGTGGTGAAGGTCGTTCCAAGTCCGGTGGTGGTCGTCAGCACCTTCTCAGCCCCTGGGGCCATGCGAAGGGTGAGAAGACACGTAACAAGAAGAAGGCGACGAACAAGCTCATTGTTCAGACCCGTCACGCTAAAAAGTAATACCCTGATTCCCTGACCCATGGCACGCTCACTCAAAAAAGGCCCCTTCGTCCAGCAAGCACTGCTCGACAAAGTGGACAAGCAAAACGCCGCTGACCACAAGCGCCCTATCAAGACTTGGGCACGCTCCTCGATGATCACTCCTGATCTCGTCGGACACACCTTCCTCGTTCATAATGGCAAGGATTTCGTGAGCGTTTACGCCACGGAAAATATGGTTGGTCACCGTCTCGGTGAATTCGCTCTGACCCGTATTTTCAAGGGCCATGGCGCACACACCGTCAAGGCTGCCAAGTAATCCTCCCACTCCGTTCCCAGATTTCCATCTTTCGATGATCCGTCTCTCTGTCAGCTTCATTCAGCGCACCATGCTGCTCCTCGCAGCCTTGGTGATGCTCGGTGGTGCGCAGGCCCAGACATCGTTTGAGCTTCAGGAACTGAACACGACCCTTCAGGTGGCCGCGCAGAAGATCCAGGCTCTCGAAGCCCAGATTGCTGCTGCCAAAGACAAGAACGACGCCCTGGCTCAGAGCGCCGCGGCTTCCAATCAGGAGGCGCTGGAACTCAAAGACCGCTACGAGCGTCTTCGTGGTCTCCTCGAAGGTTTGGGCATCTCCGCGCTAGAGAACAATCGCGAGCAAACCCAGGATCGCCTCCTCTCCGCACTCAGCGACCTTCGCATTTCCGAAGCCTCTCGCCAGAAGCTCGCCGATAGTCTGATGCAGCTCGCCGAAGCTTCCTTGGTCTTCGCCAAGACGGTGCAGAATCCTGACGCTGTTGCAGGTGACCGGTTACAAAAGGCGCTCGTGAAAGCTGAGTCTACTCTTGCTGGTGCATCCGCGAATCCTTCTAATGACACTGCCCCAGCCATGGATCTTCAGGAGGCTCGCATTGTCAGTCTCAAAAATGAACTTGGCATCGCCGTCATCGGCGTTGGTTCCCGTGATGGCGTGAAGCCTGGGATGCCTTTTGAAATCTATCGCGAAGATAAACCCATCGCGAGAATACTGATCACCGAAGTCCGCCACTCAGTTAGCGGCGCGGTGGTTCAGGAACTAGCCAGTGTCTCCGATCCAGTCCGGGTCGGCGATCGCGCCAAAGTTGATATCACCCGTTGATTCTTGTTTTATGGAAGTCCGCTCCTCTTACAAATACGCCCGCATCTCCTCCCAGAAGGCGCGCCAGGTAACCCGTGCCATCACCGGCATGCCCGTCTCCCAGGCACTTAGTGTGCTCGACTTCACTCCGAAGAAGGCCGCATTCATGGTGGGAAAAGTCCTCCGCTCTGCCATTGCTAACGCCACCAACAATCACGAACTCGACGCCGAGGAAATGATCGTTTCGAGTGCCGTGGCAACTCCTGGCCCAGCTTTGAAGCGCATCATGCCACGTGCTCGTGGTTCTGCTGCTCCCATCAAGAAACGCATGACG
>JBILPY010000130.1:0-9119 GCA_044373575.1 Prosthecobacter sp.
CGATGACGCTTTCGCTCATGATGACGCTGGCGTTGTTGCCGCCAAGATACATGCCTTCCGCGTGACCGTCGCCGTGGTGGATGTGGTTGCGGGTCAAGAAGAGGCGCTGGGTGTCGGCACTGTTGGCACTGAGGCAAACCTGACCTGTGTGATGGATGTGACATTGATCGATCCACACATCCGAGCAATGCCCGAGGCGCACGCCGTGGCTGCCGCCGGTGAACTCCAGGCCTCGCAGGCAAAGAAACGCCACGGGGCCGCCCTGGCCGATGTTGATGAGGTTTTGCTTCGCATCGGGTCGCGTGATGATGACCGCCGCTCCCTCGGCCGCAGTGATCCAGATGGGTGCCTCACGCGTGCCGCTGACCCGCAGATCCCACATGCGCTCGACGCTGTAGGTGCCGGCAGCGATCTCCAGTTTGTCGCCGGGTTGCAAGGCCTCCACTGCCTTCACCAGCGCCGCGCCATCGCCGCCTGCATGAGGAATGACACGCTTCGGCGCGATGGTAGCCCATTCGGGCTGATAGGCCGCGTCAAGCGAGAGCTGAGTGAAGGAGAGGAGGCACAGGAGGAGTCTGGTCATGAGGTCTGATTCAGAACGACTCGGCTTCAGTCATCTCACTCAGCAAATGGCTGAGATGCGTCCACGGACAGAGCAGGCCGATTCACGGCACCTTCCCCAAACTCAACCAGCCGCGAGCATCGCGATCCTGCTCGGCATTGGCGAAGCGGAGGGGTTTTCCATTCGCGAGTGGATGAATGGCCCGCAGGGCGAGGGTGAGGCCGGTGAGCTTAGTTGGAGGAAGCTTCAATGAGGCTTTCCATTGGCGGGCGGCATCGTCTGGGAAGAGGCCGGTGAGCTTCCAATCGACGGGCCAGCGATGCGTGACTTTTCCATCGGCGTCGAGAGCGGCGAGTTCTAGACGCCAGTCTTGGTAAAAGGGGGCCACGCCTTGATTGAGCACGGTGATGCGGACGTGTAGCTTCGTGTCATCACGCTGGATGTCGGTGGTGGAGACATGGAAGTCGTAGCCCATGTGGCGGACCTGGGCCTCCGCACCGGCGTGGCGGGCGGGCCTGGCTTTCTCTTTGAACAGGACGGACTCCATGAGCCAGCTCACATGCGTCTGCCGCACGCATTCGGCGAAGTCCTGGGCCTGCGGATGCGCGGGCTTGTCATCAAAGATCTGGCCCCAGAGCTCAGGACGCACCTCTCCGCCGATGGGTTGGGTACGCCATTTGTTCAGCGCGGCGTCACCGGCTTTTTTCAAGATGGGCATGAAGAACCAATCGTCCTCCTTGCCGCGATCCAGGGTGCCCCAGGCAAAGGAGTCATCATGAAAGCCCATGTTGTAGTGCGCATTGGCCGCCATCTGCTCGTTGTCTTTTCCCACGGGATAGCGCAACAGGATGGGGGTTGTGTTGAAAGCCCTGTCATAAGCCTCCAGCACACGTTTCTGCGTTCGCGGCGAGGCAAACAAGTCCTCACGTGGATAGGTGTGCCACTCGCCCCAGGAGCCGAGCAGACCGGCGGTGATGAAGCCGATGCGGGGGTCGCCGTCGTAGCGTTTGCCGAGGGCGGCGATGAAGGCCTCGATGGCGGAAACGAGGCGTTCGTCATCGTATTCAGGAGAGTAGCATGTCTTCTTCTCGTCCGCGTTTTTCCAGGACGTGACCTTCACGCCTTCTCCGATCAAGTAGTCGGGGAGTCCGCTTTTCTTGCCCGGGTACTCAATCCAGATGCGAAATACAGCTTGGTTGCCGCGTGCGGCGATTTTATCGAGCAAAGCCTCCATGGGCTGCCAATCAAAGCTTGACGGGCCGCGCATGAGTCTGGCCAGAGGCAGGTAATCAAACTCGAGACTGTGCGGGAAGTACGAGTCGCCCTCATCGGCATAATCGGAGTAGGGCACCAGGCCTTTGAGTGGATTGTCCGCTGGCGAGGGCGCTGGCTTGAATCGCACGACCTCTGCCATGAGCGGCAGAGAGAATAGCGCAAACAAGAAGGTGACGAGGATGATGCGAGTCATGGTGAGTAATCCGGACCGATGAAGTTGGTGACAATGACTATTTCATCGAGCCGTACACGGCATTTCCGACGGATTAGAGATGTGGTTAAGACGTAAGGCGTTTACCCTTTGCCATAAAGGCCGTGGACAAATCCATTTTCAATTCACGGCGTAATCGTGCTGCGCAGTGACTTTCTGCCACGCAGCCTCAATGACCTTGAACGCATTTTCAGGCCGCAGGATACCGCGTACCAGCAGCTCGTGAATCTCCCGCGCCTCCGCCATGCTGATGTCATAGTACCATCGTTCGCCCGTCTCTCCCCGGCTGTCGGTAAAGGCGATGTGCCTGATCTGGCTGCCTTCCGAGTACTTCACTGCTGCCACCAGCCCGAAGACGACCCATGCCTCCTTTGCCTGGGCGATGACTGGCGTGGGATCACCGAACAAGGGCCGCTCGCTGCTCAGGAAAATGCCGAGCCGCCCTTGCTGATCACGCACGCCATGCGGCCAGACACGCGTGGGCGTGAATAAGGCCATCTCCATCATGGATTGGGCACGCCGGGCGATGGCTTCGAGCGGCAGCAATTCTGCACGACTCAATGCCCGCGCAGCCATGCTGTCGGCAGTCGGCATACTCAGTGAGGTGGCGGATGGCGCGTTTGCTGAACTGACGGTTTCATTGCCAGCAATCATCACCGCAGACAGCAAAGCAGCTGCGGTGATGAGGTTGCGTCCGCTGAGAAAATGGTTGGGAGTCATGGTGGGTGGTGGGTTGGTGGAGTCGTCGAATAGATCATCCGCGGTACGCAGGCTTCACCCCACGCGCCGCGTCAGTGAGCTGGCGGGCTTTCAGGAGACGCGCGGCGAGTGTTTTGCGTGCGCTGGCGTGGAGTTTCAGCAGTGCCTCGTCAAAGGTGTGCCCAGCGCTACACGCCAGTACATCCGGGCCGGGGATGCAAAGCATCATGGAGAGGTGGTAGCGCGGTGTTTTCTCCCGCTGCTGCTCCACGCGGACCACAGCGCGGGAAATGGGCTTGAGTGTGGCGAACTGCTCGAGCGTCTGATGGATCTGGGTTTCCCATTGGGTGCGCGGTTCGCAGCCGAACCAGTCGAGTTGAATGATCATGATCGTGTTTGTGGGTAAAGAGTGGAAAAGGGTGCCGACAGGAGCCCCCGGGGCTTTTCACGGTGGGCTTGCCACGGAAGGCTCCTGCCGGCGGTTGTGACAGCATCAGGAGTTTTGGGGATACCGATGCCAGGTGCTGTAACAGGGGTATTCCTCGTTCTGTGCCGACTTGATTTCATAGCTGCTGCATGACGAGAGCAGGCCGGTGAGGAGGAGAAGGGGGGAAAGGCGAGTTTTCATTTCGTGTGCTTGGCGTTTGGTTTGAGTTTCTTGGCGGCTGATTTTGCGGCAGGTGCCGCGTTCAGATTGGGTTCATGGGCTGCTTTCCCGGCAGTTGCCTGAATGTCTTTTTGTTCGGCACTCAGCCAGAAGTCGATTTCCTTGCCAGCGGGGCGGTTCGCCTGGAGCCAAAGATGGTAGGCAAGTCCGCGAACTTCCTGAATCTGCGCCGCAGTCATGGTGGTTTGGTTTTGATTCATGGTTTGGTGGATGGTGAGGGGCATGTTTTCGCCCAGCTTCATATCAGACTGATCGTGACTAGCAGCGGGGACGTGATGAAACCGTTCGTTGATGCGACGGAGAATGGATTGGCGGCTAGGCGGATGATGGATGTCTGCGCAGCAGATGAGTTCGGTGTGCCACCGCGCGGCCCACTGCTGTAAATCTTGGCAGAGAATGCTCGTTTGGGCGCAGGGTGAGTGGTCATCTTCCTCCAAGGCGAGGACCAAGGCTCTGTCCCCTCGCCGCTGCCAGATGATGGAGTCCAGCCAGCGTTTGATATGGTCTGGCAAAGGCATGCCGCTGGAGGCGGCGATGATGATCAAGTCCGCCTCCACGCCGATACGGACTGACATGGCGCGTATGTCGAGCGCGGATACTAGCTTTTCGAAAGTCCATGCTTTAAAGGACATCCGCAGATCGGCGCGAAAGCACTGGTGCAGCCAGGCGAACGCTTGATTCACCTGCATTTCCGCCTGGTAGCCGTCATGGACGGCGATGACGGAAAAAGAAGCACAGGCGCGATCACTGCTGTGTGAGCTTTTGCCGATGATTGGTGCGCCGTTTTCCATGCGCAAGATCATGTCTTTCCATGATGGCCCTCTCAATGGGCAGGCACTCCATGCGATTCTCAGCAAACGGCTGAGCATTCATCATCCCTGCTCAGCCGTCCAGCGTGTGGCGTGATGAATGAGTTCGGTGGCATTGCGCAGGCCGAGTTTTTGACGGATGTGCATGCGGTGTGTGTCCACGGTCTTGATGCTCAGATGCAGGCTCCTGGAAATTTCATGCGGCTCCTTCCCTTGGCCGAGGAGACGGTAAACCTCAAACTCACGATCCGTCAGGATAGAGACGGAGGCCGCGCCGGGCTTCCTCCCTGCCTTCGCGCCGGAGAGCGCATCAAGGATCTGTGAGGAGATGCCGTCGCTCACGGAGATGCCACCGGAGAGCACCTTGCGGATGGCGTGAATGATTTTTTCCGGCCCTTCCTGTTTCATGATGTAGCCACGGCCTCCAGCCCGGATGACACGCTCAGCATACAGCGTCTCATCGTGCATGGAGATGATGAGAACAGGCGTCTGCGGGCTGAGAGCGCGCACATCTTTGAGCAGTTCGAGGCCGCTTTTGCCGGGAAGACTCATGTCCAGGAGGACGAGGTCGGGTTGTAGCTTTTCGACTGCGGACATGGCCTGCACGGCATCTTGTGCCTCACCGCACACGACGAGATCAGTTTCGAGATTTACCAGTCCGATCAATCCTGCGCGGAAGATAGGATGGTCATCGACGATCAGAACACGCTTTTTGGATGATGGAACGGCGTTAGTTTTCTTTGCCATGGTTGAATGCTGGTTTGAACTGGCAGGTGACGACGACGCCTTTTCCCCGACGGTTTCCGACCTTCAGAGTGCCGCCGGTCATTTCGGCGCGGTAGCGCATGATGCGCAGGCCCATGCCTTCGCTCTTGGCTGGAGCTTGTAGGCCCTTTCCGTCGTCGGTGATGGTCAAAGCGTCCTTGGTAAGGCAAATGCGGATGTTTTTGGCTTTCCCATGCTTCACGGCGTTGCTCACGGCCTCCTGGGCGATGCGGTAGATATGCATCATCGCTGTTTCGTCCTCGGCTGGCGCACTCTCACGGCATTCAAAGTGGCATTTCACGCCAAACAGCTCGCTGGACTGCGCGGCGAGCGTTTCGAGCGCCTTGGAGAAACCGCCCTGCTCGGGCGCGACGGGATGCAAACCGCGCGCGAGGCCGCGAGTTTGTGCGAGGGCTTTTTGCAGCAGTTCGCCCATTTTTTTGGCGGCGACGCTCTGCGGGGATTTCTCGACCTCCAGGGTGCGCTGGAGCACTTCCGCCATCATCCACGCGCCAGCAAGTTGCTGGCCCAGGTCATCATGCAAATCCTGGCCGATGCGGCGCTGCTCGCGTTCGCTGATCTGCAGAATCTCCTCCTCAAGCTGCCGCCGCGCTGCGATCTGCTCCATCAGTTCCGCCGTGCGTTGCTGCACGCGATGCTCGAGCTCGGCGTTGAGCGAGCGGATTGTTTGCTCAGCGCTTTTGCGCTCCGTAATGTCCGTGATGTCGATGATGATCAGCGCCCCCTCGGGCGTCTCCACCTGGCTGAGGCTGATCTCCATGGGGAACTCGCCACCGTCTCTGCGCAACCCGGCCAGCTCCATGCCGCGAAATCGCTCCGCTTGCTCAGGTCGTGCCAGGAACTCGCGCCGCAACTCCTCAAAGTGGTCCCTTTCACGCGGATCTAACAATTGGTCGAAACCCCTACCAATCATGGCTTTGCGGCGCATGCCGAAAAGGCTCTCCGCTCGCGCATTGGCCAGCCGCACTCGGCCCTCGGCATTGAGGATGACGAACCCATCTGGTGCGGCCTCCAACAGCCGGTCGAACATGCGGCGGTCCACGTTTCGCTGTGTGATGTCACGTGAGATTTTCGAAAAGCCGCTAATACGTCCGGTTGCATCCATCAGCGGTGAGATGGAGAGCGAGATATCGATGATGCGTCCGTCCTTACGCTGACGATGCGTCTCATGATGCTCGATGCGCTTTCCACGCCGAATGTAGCGGCGGAAGACGGCCTCATCATCCGCCGCCTCCGGCGGGCGCAGAAACGACACCGGCTTCCCGACGGCTTCGCTGGGCGAGTATTGGAAAATCCGCTCCGCGCCGGCATTCCACGTCTGGATCACGCCATCGAGATCGAGCGTGATGATGGCATCGTCCGAGGATTCAACGACGGCGGCGAGCCTCTTGCGGACAGCCTCCGCCGCCTCGCGCTCGGTGATATCGCGGGCGATGCCGCCGATCTGATACGGCTTGCCGTCCTTTCTTCCGAGAATGATGCCTCGATCCGCCAGCAAGCGCACCTGGCCGTCACGACCGATCACACGGTAGTGCGCCTCATAATCGGCCTTTGCACCATCGAACCACTGCTGCAGTGCCTCACGCACCGCCTTGCGATCTTCGGGATGGATGCACTCCTCCCACAGAGTCGGCTTTCGATGCAGCTCATGCACGCCATAGCCCCAGATGCGCTCAAAAGCGGGACTCACATACGAGTAGCGAGGTGGATCGAGTTCCTTGAACCACAACACATCGCCGATGTTCTCGACGAGGAGTCGGAAGCGGGCCTCATCAGGTGGAGCAGCGAGGTTCATGAACACATGAGAACGGGATCAAAACTGCCAGCGCAAGTTCAGCGCACTGAAGGGCGCGGACTCGAGTGTTTCATTCGCGAGCACATTGTTGTTCCCATCACGCAACTCAAGCTCGCCGCCAATATTCATACCAGCACGCAGCGAGATGGAGAAACGATCCGTGGCCTGATAAATCACCGACGCGGCGGTCTGCCAGCCGTTCAACTGCACGCGGTTCACCGCCGGGTCCTCCACATCCCACGAACCACCACTCGGGTAGGCGCTAAGACTCAGCGTCACGCGGTCCGTGGCACGCCAGCCGAGGACGACAAACGGCGGCGTGACCTGCACGATGAAGGGACCCGGCTTCCAGATGAAACCGAGCGCCGGAACGATCATGCCCTCCTGCGCTCCGTATTGCGCGAAGAGGCCACCCGCGAGACTGAAGCTGTCCGTGAAGCGATAGCCGAGCAGCCCGAGGCCCGAGACCTCGAAGTCATCCCATGACAGCCCCTGAAAATCCGTGCCGATGCCCGGTGTCATAAAGCCCAGCCCCCACCATTTGGACTGCTCCGGCCGCCAGAAGAGACTGACCTGCGCCTCCAGCGTGTGCAGCGTCTCGCGTTGCAAGCCGAGGAAGCCGTTGAAGTCCAGCTCGCTCAAATTGTAGCTCAGGGAGGCGCTGATCCGCAGCGCGTTCACCTTCTTCGTCCACAACGGCAGGATCGTGCGCACCTCCATGAAATCGAGCCCGCCCGGGCGATTCGCGAAGTCCTGCGTGTCGATGAACGTCGTGTCCACCATGTAACCCGGCCTCCCAAACCCAAACGCCGCCGGGTCGATGAGATCCACGGAGCGCGTGGTCGTGGTGTTCGCGCTATCCGTTGGAGTTTGTGCCGACAACGTCAGCGTTGAGGCGAAGAAGAGGGTCGAGAGAGTTTGGAGAGCTTTTTTCATAGGGGGGAATGGTTGATGGTGGGTTAACTCTCCGACATCGCGGATCCTCGCGAAGAGAGTGGAGCATGCGGAGTGATCCTAGCCTTTCCATGAGCGAACGGCTGAGACGCGAGTGGTTGGGTTCGAATTAAAATCTCGCATGCCTGTTCTCGCTCCGTTGATTCTCAATAGCTAATCATTCCGGTCCCTTCTGGGTTATTTACCGCCGCATCTTCTTCTCCACCTCCACCACCACCAGCGCCCCCACCGCCACGCCGAGGATGCGCAACCACACCGTGGCATCAAGCGGCGCGGTTTGGAGATAGCGGTTCATCAACGGCGCATAAGTGAAGAGGAGCTGCAAGATGCCGGTAAGCCCAATGCCGAACAACAAGCGCGGATTGCTGAACCAGCCGATGCTAAAAATGCTGCGGCGTAGGCTGCGGCAGTTGATGAGGTAGGCGCTGGCCACCGCAACGACAGTGTTCACCACCGCCGTGCGGCACACGGCGATGCTGGCGCCGCCGCTTTGCTCGTAAAAGAACACCCAGTAGCTCCCGGCGAGCATGATCATCGAAACAAGCGCGGTGCGCATGAACATGGCGAAATCGAAAATCGGCGTTTTTTGATCACGCGGCGGCCTTTTCATGATGTCGGCCTCCGGTGGCTCGAAAACGAGCATGAGGCCGAGCAGGATGGCCGTGGTCAAATTCACCCAAAGCAGATGCACGGGCAGCGTCGGCAGCGTGAGGCCGAAGACGACGCTGGTCAGCAAAATGAGCGCGAAACCCACGCTCACCGGCAGCGTCCATACGAGGAACTTGATGAGGTTGTCATACACGCCGCGACCTTCTTCGACGGCGGCGGCGATGGTGGCGAAGTTGTCATCCGTGAGCACCATGCTGGCCGCGCCTTTCGCCACATCGGTGCCGGTGATGCCCATGGCGATGCCGATGTCGGCTTGCTTCAAAGCGGGGCCGTCATTCACGCCGTCGCCGGTCATCGCGAGGATGTGCCCGCGGCTTTGCAAAGCCCGCACGAGCCGCAGTTTCTGCTCCGGCGCCACGCGGGCAAAGACGGCGGTGCGGTCCGCGATCTCAGGTAGGTCCGCGTCGCTGATCTCGGCCAGTTCGCGGCCACTGATGGCGGGCACGGTGTCCGCGTCGGCGATGCCGATTTGCTTCGCGATGGCCTGCGCAGTCACGGCATGATCACCCGTGATCATTTTCACGCGGATGCCAGCTGCCTGGCACTTCGCCACGGCAGCGATGGCTTCCTCACGCGGCGGATCGATCATGCCCTGCAAGCCGAGGAAGGTGAGGCCCTCGCTGACGTGATGATGCTCAAAATCACCGCTGACATGCGAGCCGTCGCGACGGCAAAAAGCGATCACGCGCATA
>JBILPY010000699.1:0-2799 GCA_044373575.1 Prosthecobacter sp.
TCGTTGTTGGTGATTTTGAGGCCGGGGGCGTCCCAGATGAGGTTTTCACCGGGGAAGGGACTGGCGAGACAGCCGAGCAGGACGGCTTCGGTGAGAGGCCCGGCGTAATCGAAGTTGGCGGTGGGCTTCGTGGTGCCGCCTTTGAGGCAGCAGTCGATGAAGTCGAACCAGTGGTTGCGGGGCTCCAGCTTGGGATATTTGAAGCCTTTGAATTTATCTTTCGGGAAGAGCTGCGGGGTGCTGCCATGCGGATGGAGAAGCACACCATCGGTGCCGATGTAGAGGCTGCCCTGGCCGGGGAACTTGGCAGGATCTGCCAAGGCCATGACTTCGGCGGGCGGACGGGCATCGCCGTCATACCAGGTGACCTTCACACTGTCACCGACGGTGTATTGCGTGCCTTTAAAGGTGTATTCGACGACGGCGTTGATGGCCCAGTTCGTGGCATTGGGTGGTGGTGGGCCGCTGGACTTCACGGCGATGGGTGCGGCGAGGTCGAGGCTCCGGAACCAGCCGCTGAACATGTGGCAGCCCATATCTCCGAGCGTGCCGGTGCCGAAGTCGCGGCGTTTGCGCCAGTTGCCGGGATGGTAGTAGCCTTTGATGAAGGGGCGTTCCGTGGCGGTGCCGAGCCACTTGTCCCAGTCGAAGCCTTCGGGGATGGGGTCGCTGGTCTGTGGCACGGGCTCCATGTCGCCCCATTTCTTGTTCGAGAAGGTGTGGACCTCTTTGATTTTACCAATGGCACCCATGTGGATGAGCTCGACAGCGAAGCGCTCGGTGAAGTCGGAGGAAATCTGGATGCCCATCTGAGTCATCACGCCTTTCTCACGAGCCTTGAGCATGAGCTGGCGGCATTCGTAGAGGTTCTGGGCGAGCGGCTTCTGACCATACATGTGTTTGCCGAGTTCCAGGGCTTTGATGCCGATGGGGCCGTGCATGTGGTCGGGCGTGGAGACGTTCACACTGTCGATGTTGCCAGCTTCTTTTTCCAGAAGCTCGCGCCAATCCTGATAGCACTTCACGTTCGGCCATTTTTCCTTCACGCGGGCGAAGTTGCGAGTATCGACATCACAGACTGCGGCCAGCTCCCACATGTCGTGGTTCGCCATGGAGGTGATGTCTGCCCAGGACATGCCTGAGGCGCCGAAGGCGGCATGGCGCAGCTTGCCATTCGGCGAGGCGGCGCGGAGTCCGGAGGTGATATAAGGCGCAGCGAAAAGGCTGGCGCTGGCGGTTTGCAGGAAACGGCGACGAGAGGTGCTGGCGGGTGGATGCATGGCAGGTGGGAAAATACGATGACGAGAGTGGATGTCTGGCAGTGGATATGAAAAGGCCGAAAGTCTCGCGAGAGGCTTCCGGCCTAAACAGGGATCTTGTTCAGCCGCTTATTTCTTCTTCAAGAAAGCGAACAGCAAGCCGACGATCACGAGTCCCATGCCGATCATGATGTAGAGCTGCATGTTGGACTCTTCTTCGACGGGCATCGGAACTGGCATGGGCATCGGGGCGGGAGCCTGATAGGCTGGCTGTTGCACTGGTGCTTGGGCCACCGGTGCCTGCGCCACTGGACGCACAGCGGCCTGAGGTGCTGAGGCAACAGGAGCGGTTGCTGCTGCTGGCGCAGTTGCAGCGGGAGTCTGAGCAGCAGCCGGCATCGTGCCAGCCGCAGCAGGCTGACCAGAGGCAGCGGCTGGAGCTGCTGCACCAGCTTCGGCGAGGATTTGTGCGACTCGACTGTCCTGGCTGACAGAAGGCGTGCCACCGATGGCGGCTGATCCGGCCGTGGCCGTGGCTCCCGTGGCGATGGCGCGGCTAAGTTTGGCGTGCAGCTTCATCAGACGGCTGCGCAGATCCAAAGGAATGTCTCGATTTTCCATATTCAATTTCAGCCCCTGCGCGCGCTCAAAGGCAGCAGCCCCACCCACATAATCTTCCTCTCCAATTTTACGGTAACAGGCGGTAAACACCTCATTCTGGGCTTTGAGTTCATCGAGATCCACGGTTTGCAGGCGTGTCTTCTCTTGAATGGCCTCCTTCTGCGCAGCTTGAATGCTGGACAGATCATACTTGTAAGGAGCACTCCAGCGAATCTTCTGTCGGCGCTCAGCATCCACGGTTGCACGCCACTTGGTCATCTCATCAGAGATAGCGTTCTTGGTCTTCGAGAGTTCAGGCTCCTGCAATTTAGCCAATCCATCTTTTCGAGCCTGGGTGATCTGTGGTTGCTCGGCAGACATTTTATCCAAACTGGCGATCAGCTTATCCAAAATCGAGATCGCCTCAGGTATGGCCTGAACATAGTAAGTGGAGCCTTTGTAGGCGGGAGGTGGCATGATCAGACTGTCAAACTCACGCATCGCGCCGGTGTAATCCAGCTTCGCTGCCTTGGCCCGCATCCCAGCAATAATGCGGTAAGCCTCGATATTGAACTGTTCTGCCTTCGACTCCTTCACGGTCAGCCAGCGTCCTTCCAGTTTGATCTGGCCGTTGGACACCATGGTCTTTTCTTCCTGGAACTTCGTGATGATGTCCTCAACCTCCTTTGCTTCAGGTGTGCCAGGATACTTATTCACGAATGGACGAAGGCGATCCTGGATGAGTTGCTCATATTCCTCTGCTTTCATCAGGTCAGCAGTGGGAAGCACCTTGCGCAGATCCACGACTTCGACTTCCTGGGGTGTCTGGCGGATGACTTTGTCGATATCTGCCATCGGGAAGATCTTTTCATCCATGATCTTCGGAGTCAGGCGGTATTTCATTTTCACCCCCTGTTCGGTTTGCTCCAGGATGTTGCCC
>JBILPY010000700.1:0-2794 GCA_044373575.1 Prosthecobacter sp.
GGCCTCTACCATCTCGCTCGACGCTTCCCGCAGCTCCCGCTAGTTCCGGTGTATCTGGACAACCTCGCGCGCGTCCTGCCGAAGGGCACGCTTCTGCCCGTACCGATCATCGCCCAGGCGCACTTCCGCGAGCCGATCCGCTTTGATGAAAGCGAAGCCAAGCAGGCCTTCCTCGAACGCGCTCGTGAAGCGATGCTCCACCCTTGATCACTTATGGACTCCGAAACCAAACTCCTGTTCGCCATCGTCGGCGGCATCCTCATCGTGGCATCCATCCTCGGAGCTATTCTGGCAAAAACAGCAAAGAGCGAGGGAGCAAAGAAGACCATCGCGAACATGAACGCCCGCACCCGTTCGTGGTGGGTGATGGTGGCTGTTTTTTCTGCGACGCTGCTGATGGGGCCGAACTTCACCACGGTTCTTTTTGCCAGCATCTCCTTCCTGGCGATGCGCGAGTTCATCACGCTGAACAAAACAGATCGTGCCGACCACGAGGTTTTGTTCTGGGCCTTCTTCATCATCCTGCCGCTGCATTATTTCCTCGTCAGCATCCGCTGGTATGGACTCTTCACCATTTTCATTCCCGTCTATGCCTTTGTCTTCATACCTTTCCGCCGTGTGCTGACAGGCGAGACGCGCGACTTCCTGATCAGCACCTCGAAGATTCAATGGGCGCTGCTAGTGTGTGTGTATGCCGTGAGCCACATGCCGATGCTGCTTTCGCTCCCGCTCAAAGATTACGCCGGGCAAAATGCGAAGCTGCTGTTCTTCTTCGTGCTCACCGTTCAGCTCAGCGATGTGATGCAGTACGTCTGGGGCAAGACCTGCGGAAAGCGCCCTGTGGCTCCGCATGTCAGCCCCAACAAGACCCTCGAAGGCACGCTGGGTGGCATTGGCACCACCGTGGCCATCAGCACCTGCCTTTGGTGGGCCACGCCGTTCACGCCATGGCAGGCGGCACTGATGGCGCTGCTGATCTGCCTCGCGGGTTTCTTTGGCGGGCTCGTGATGTCCGCCATCAAGCGCGACCTCGGAGCGAAGGACTGGGGCGCATCCATCGCAGGTCACGGTGGATTCATGGACCGCATCGACTCCCTTTGTTTTGCCGCGCCTCTGTTCTTCCATGTGTGCCGTTTCTTCTTCGGAACGGGCATGGATGCGCCTCCGCCTGAATGGGTGCTGCGCTGGCTTGGGAGATGACATTCTGCCACCCAGCTTGCGAATCAGCTCTCATGAGGCAGAGTAGCCGCCATGGAGAACTCAGCACTTCAAGAAGCACCAGTCCGCGCCCCTGAAGGCACGGCGATCCGGCAACTCTCGGTCTTCCTTCAGAACCGCGTCGGCTCCCTGATGGCGCTGACGAAGCTGCTTCAGGACAACAGCATCGAGATCCTCGGCATCTCCATGCAGGACACCACGGAGATGACGCTCGTACGCCTTATCCTCAGTGACCCCGAAGGCTCCGGGATGCTTTTCATCGAGCGCGGCATCCCCTTTGCCGAGTGCAAAATCGTCGTCGTCGAGATGAATGAAGCCCGCCAGCGCCTCACGGACTGCCTTTCCACCCTGCTGGCAGCCGAACTGAACATCGAGTTCTGTTACTCCCTTATCGTGCGACCAAAGACCTTCCCGCTCCTCGCTATCCACTGCGATGACACCGACATCGCCTCCGACGTGCTGAATAGCGCGGGCTTCCGCGTGCTTTGCCAAGGCGATCTGAGCCGCTGAAGCCAGCTACCTGCGGATGTGGAGGAAGTAGTTCACCCCTTCCGGTTCCCACAAAATCTGCACCTGATTCTGCATGGCTCCTGCCTCGACAGCCAGCGACAGAAGTGTCTCGCGACTGCGATGGTGCAGACTCCAGTGGCCGAAGTATTCCATGTAATCACGGCTTGGATTGAAGTCGGAGAAGTTCCCCACCACCACCTCGCCGCCGGGACGTGTCACCTTCATCAGCACGCGCAGCAGATGCACAAAGAGACGGTCCGTCAGATAATCAAAAAGCCCCGCCGACCACACGAGATCATAGGGCCGCGCAGGCACATGCTTCAGCACATTCCGGTGATGATAAGTAATCCGGTCCAGCCAAGGCGCGCAGAGACCTTTGCCGTATTCGATCGCCCGCACGTCCATGTCCACACAGTCCACCGTCACAGGCGCGTCGGGTTGATCGAGGAAAAACTCCCGCAGATCCCGGCACGGGCCACAAGCCACGTTCAGCACATCCATCGAAGCCCCAGAGCGAGCAGTGAGATGATCGCGCATCAATTGCTGGAAGTAGGCCTTCCGATTCCGCACCGCCACGGGCGCAGCCTGTGAGTGGAAGTAGAGATCCCACAGCCGCTTCTCCGGATCAGCACTGGTGTGCCGGGTGTAGATATGATCGATGATCTCGAAGTCGCCGCTGTAACCGTATTTCCGCTCCAGTGCCTGCGACTGCATGGTCCCGGAGAGATAGCGCCGAGTCACGTCCTGCACATAAGCCAGAACTTCCCCTGAGGAGATCGCACCACCACGCACGGCATCCGCCAGATGCCGAATCGCACGGTTCAAAACCACATACTCGGGAGGCAGCGGGCCGCCTTTCACGATGAAGTCCTGGAGCAGGTCATCGAACTGGCTGAGCAGATGAGACTCCCGCCGGAAGAGAACCGGTGCATCGGCCAGAGTCATGGAAGCGAGGGCGGACACGAAGTGGAAAGCTTTTAAAATATCACCACCCACGAACAGTTAGCGCAGGTGATTTATTAAAATAAGCAAACCTTCAGGGAAGAACAACCTCCGAAGTGACTCA
>JBILPY010000702.1:0-2788 GCA_044373575.1 Prosthecobacter sp.
CAAAGGCGTGCCGCGCTGCACCGAACTGCTGCAAAAGGCAGAGGGCGTGAAGGTCACTCTCGTGAAGCCCTCACTCATCCGCGAAGGCGGGCTGAAGGACTTCGATGTCGTCATCTTCACTGGCGGCAGCGGTGGCAAACAAGCGGGCACGCTAGGCCTCATCGGGCGCGAGCAGGTACGGCGTTTTGTGGAAGCAGGCGGAGGCTACGTCGGCATATGTGCGGGCAATTACCTTGCCTGCGATGGCTTCTCCTGGGGCGTGCATGTGCTCGATGCCAAAACCAAGTCTTCGAAATGGGCGCGTGGCGTGGGCGATGTGAAGATCGAGTTCACCCCAAAAGGCCGCGAGATCCTGGGCATGCCCGAGGGCATCCTCGACATCCGTTATGCCAACGGGCCTGTCTTTGATCCGGGAGGCGATGATGCTATCGCTGACTTCGAGCCGCTCGCACACTTCCGCAGCGAACTCGCCAAGAACGGCGCGCCTGTCGGTGCCCAGGTGAATTCACCCGCCATGGTCGCAGGCAGCTATGGCAAAGGTCGCGTGCTATGCAGCAGTCCACATCCCGAGCAACAGGCAGGCATGGAAGCCTTCGTTGAGCGCGCGGTGCGCTGGGTGGCCGGACAATGATGACTCAAGGCAAACCGAGCGCTGTTTTCACGGCTGCTTCGATGTCGCCGCCTTCAGGCTCGGCATCAGAACCGTAGCGTGAGATGAGCTTGCCATCTTTGCCGAGGAGGAACTTTTCGAAGTTCCACTGCACATCTTTGCCAACGGTGAGTTCCGCGAAGAGCGGATGCTTGCCTTCGCCAGTGATCTTCACCTTGGAGAACATGGGGAAGGTCACACTGTAGCGGTTGGTGCAGAACTGCTTGATGTCTGACTCGCTGCCGGGCTCTTGACCGCCGAAGTCATTGCAGGGGAAACCCAGGACGGTGAAGCCCTTGGCGGCATATTTGTCATGCAGCGCCTGCATCCCTGCATACTGCCCGGTGTAGCCACACTCGGAGGCCACGTTGATGATGAGCACTACTTTGCCTGTGTAGTCTTTGAGCGAGGCGTCTTTGCCATCAATGGTCTTGAGCGGGATGCTCGAAAGATCAGCAGCAGAGGCAATGGCGGTCATGACGAGGAGGGCGAGGAGGGCGAGGAGTGATTTCATGGGAAGCGCGGAGTTGGCAGTTTGAGCTATACGACTCAAAGCAGCGTGTCGTAGGCACGACCTTCTTTCTTGTCGAAGAAGTTCATGAAGGCGCGGTTCACGACGGCGAAACCGCCGGGCGTGGGATAGTCGCCGCTGAAATACCAGTCACCAAAACTCGGGCCACCGTCGAGGTCGAGAGCTGCGTGCAGGCCGGGAATGGATTGAAAGATGATTTTCACCTCGCCCTTCCATGAGGTGCGGGTGGGATACACGAGCTGAGCGATCTTAGCGGAGATTTCTTCAGGAGTGAAGGGCGCGTAAATGGCCTTCACGGCATTGCCCATTTCTTCACGAGGCTTCTTCAGCTCAGTGATGCAGGCATTGTAGGTATCACGTAGGACATGGCGCATGTTGCGCTCCTTGAGCAGGCTCACGGCAGCCTGAAAGGCGATGAATTTTCCCAGCTCTGACATATCGATGCCGTAGCAGTCGGGGTAGCGGATCTGCGGCGCGGTGGAGAGCACGAGAATGCGCTTCGGATTCGTGCGAGCAAGGATGCGCAGGAGGGAGGTCTTCAGCGTGGTGCCACGGACGATGCTGTCGTCGATGACGACGAGGTTGTCCTTCTCCGTCACGACGCCGTAGGTGATGTCATAGACGCTGGACACGAGTTCATCACGCCCCGTCTCGGAGGCGATGAAGGTGCGCATCTTGATGTCCTTGAGCGCGATCTTTTCCGCACGCGGCCAGTTGCGCAGCACGAGGTCGTCGAGCTTGGCTTCATCCAGTTCGCCTTTGGAGATCATCTCCATCAGAGCCTCCTTCACGGCGACGCGGCGGCTTTTGCGCAAGCCGTCGAGGAAGCCAAAGTAGGCGGTCTCGGCGGTGTTCGGGATGAAGCTGAGCACGGTATGCTCGAAGTCGTTGTCGATGCCTTCGATCACCTGTTCCACGAGCTGCTCGCCGAGGCGTTTGCGCTGCTTGTAGATCTCAGAGTCATTGCCACGGGAGAAGTAGATGCGCTCAAAGGAGCAGGGTTTCGGCTCACGCACAGCGGTGAACTGCTCCATCGTGAATTTGCCACAGGACTTCATGATGGCGACATGCGCGGGAGGCAGTTCCTTCACGTCCTCTTCGGGCACTTCCAGTACGGACATGAGCGCCACGCGCTCGGAGGCAAAGGCGAGGATCTCGTCATTCTCGTAATACCAGCACGGGCGGATGCCGCTCGGGTCACGCATGACAAAAAGATCACCACAGCCGATGACGCCGACGATGGCATAGCCGCCATCCCAGATCTGCGCGGACTTGCGGACGATGTCGCCCACGTCCAGACGCTGGCTGATGTGGTGTGGGATTTCCGTACCAACCATGCCGCTGTCGCGCAGTTCATGATAGAGCTGCGTGTGCGCTTCATCGAGCTGGAAGCCGATCTCCTCCAAAACGCTCTGCGTGTCTGTGCCGAAGACGGGATGCTGACCGCGCTGCATCATAACACGGTTGAGTTCGCCGGAGTTCGTGAGGTTGAAGTTCCCCATCACCATGAGGCTGCGCGTGGGCCAGGTGGTGCGGCGCAGGTAGGGGTGCAGGCAGGCTTTGCCGAGACCGCCGGAGGTGCCGTAGCGGAGGTGGCCTATGTTGAT
>JBILPY010000701.1:0-2788 GCA_044373575.1 Prosthecobacter sp.
CAGCTTCGCGATCTCCCCAGCATCCAATGCACGATCAAACACCGCGATCTCATCCAGCCTGCCTTCCCAGCTCGAATCATTGTCGCTGCGTGCGCCAAAGAAGACCGAAGTGATCTTGCTAGCACTGGCCTGACCTTCGATCTCCAGCTTGCCATTCAGATAGACGCGCACCGTGTCGCCACGGCGCTCCAGCACCACATGCTGCCAGGTCCAGCGCGGGATCTCCGTCGTTCCGGTCAGCGGCTTCGTGGTTTGGAAAATCAGCTTCCCCTCGCGGTTCACGCCCAGATGCTCGCCATAGGCGCTCACGCCGTGCTGGTGATCACGGGAGTAAAACCAGCCCGTGATGTCACGCGCTCCGGTGGGCATGCCATTCCAGAGCCAGAGAGAAACCGAGTGAGCATCGCCGATGCCAGACATCTCGGAGCAGAGCCTGCCGCTGACGAAGTGCGGCGCACGATTCACCTCGCCCGCGCAGAACTTCGCCGAATGCGGGCCATCGAGATAATAGGCCACGCCTCCTTCATAGGCGGCATCGCGATGGTTCCCGCTTTCATCCTTCGCCAGCGGGCCGGTGAACTCATTCATCCGCCACCACATCGCCGGCTTCAGACTCGCGATGGCCTTCGTGGCAGGACCGGCGCTCAGGCCATAAGGCTTGCGCGGTGCTGCGCTCACGGTTTCCAGCAAGGAAACCGCCGCTTGGGTGATCTTCGGTTCGGCCATGACTTCCAGTCCGGCGGAGCGCGCGGCCCAGGTGTTATAGCCGCCCCAGGCGTGCATCTCCGGCGGCGGGATGTAGCCATCGCCGCCGTTGGCGAGCTCGATCACCATGTTCTTGGGCAGCGGGCTGGCGGTTTTGATCTTCAGCCCGGTGATGGCGTAGGTTTCGTTCGGCGTCGTGGCGATGCCGATGTCCCCAATGCGCAGGGCCTGCACCACGATCTCCGTCTGCTGCCGCTCATGCAGGATCACCTGCTCGCGGGCATACACCTCTGTTGGCGTCTTTGCCAAACGGTCGCCCATCTCCGTCACGATGCGCTGTGCCCATTCCAGACGCTGCTTGTCCGGCACGCGATACTTCAAAGTCATGCGCTGCTCCGCCATGGCGATGTCTGAGTCTTCGCGATACTGGATCGTCGCATAAGCCTTCATCGCGATGTCCAGCAGGCCGCTCGTGTATTCATCAATGGTCGGCTTCGGGCGGTCCTTCTCCGGCACCTTGTAGTCCACGCGATAAATGTCCCCGCTGCAGCCATGAGACATGATGCCCACCATCTTGCCCTGCGGATCGATGCGCTGTTTCAGACCTTCCGAGAAAAGCCCGAAGTAGTCCGCGCTGATGTCCTTGTCGCCAAAGTAGTGCATGGAGAAATTGCCCATCACCGCCACCGGCTTGCCGTCCTTCGTTTGGATGGAGATCAGCGAGAGATCAGGGTCTTCCGGGCCGGACTCGCCCACCGCCTCATCCCACAAACGCCCCGCGTGCATGTTTGCCCGTACGCTCATGTTGCCAAAAGGATCTTCCGCCAGCTTGTCAGGCCGGCGAATCCACTGACGCAGCGCGGTGAACTCCGCCGCATCCGCTTTCGCAAAGCCGATCTTCGCCGGTGCCCGTGCGGCCTGGGCCGCCACGATGGCCTCCACCAGCTTCTCTTTGAGAAAAGGCACATACGCCGGGTCTGGATCAGTCCCCAGACAGCCCATGGAAGACGGCACCGAATGCGCGTGCGTGGCCGAGATCAGCATCTTGTCCATCGGGATGCCCGTCTTCTTCGATGCCATCGCCTTCGCCTCGTCCAGCACCTCGCGGCTCATCATGCAACTGTCCGCCACCACGATCGCCACCTGCGTCTTTGCATCGCTCAGCACCATCGCTCGGGCATGGATGGGCGTCTTGATCTTGTCCACGTAGCGGCTCAGCATCCCGCCATTCGCCAGTACTGGCAGCTTCAGCGGTGTGATGTCGATCACCGCCGCCCCGGCTTGGAATTCCGCGTGCAAAGGCGCTGCCACGAGTGCAGCCAGGATCGGGAGAAAGGTGAGGCGAATCATGGCAGGCACATACGTTGCCCACCACGCCGCTCTTCCCTCGGAAAGCAGCACGCCGCTACCAGTCGTCAGCGCCCTCTCACTTTCTGAAGATGAAATACACGGCACCACAGAGGCAAAGGCCAGCCCAGACGAAGTCCCATTTGAACTGCTGCTTCATGTAAAAGAGCAGGAAGGGCACGAAGACAGTGAGGGTGATGACCTCCTGGAGGATCTTTAATTGCGGAAGGGTGAGCGTGGTGCTGCCGATACGATTGGCGGGGACTTGTAGCATGTATTCAAAGAAGGCGATGCCCCAACTGAACAGGGCGGCGATGAACCAGGGCCTGGCCTTCATCTCCTTCAGATGCGCATACCACGCGAAGGTCATGAAGACATTGGAAGCCGTCAGGAGTGCTATGGCTTTGATCAGGGGCCAGTTCGCCGTCATCACTTCAAAGAGCTGTCCTTTTCACCATCCGCCTTCCGATACAGCTCGGTAGGGATGAGCATCTGCGGCGGCACGTCCTGGCCTTTGAGATGCTGGATGAAGGCACGAACGACTTCGACGCCCATCTTGTCGGGGAACTGGATGGGGTCGGCGTAGATCTTGCCATCGCGGATGGCTTGTTTGCCCTCGGGCTGGCCATCGAAGCCGATGATGACGACCTGATCGGCGCGTCCGGCTTTCTCCAAAGCACCGCGTGCGCCGAGGGCGGAGGGATCATTGATGGCAAAGATGCCGACCATGTCCGGG
>JBILPY010000131.1:0-9052 GCA_044373575.1 Prosthecobacter sp.
GGACTTCCAGCCATTGCAGTAACGACCGAAGGGATGGATCACGATGCTGCCTGCTGGCTGAAACTGCCCCGGCTTCTTCGCCATGAGGCGACTGTAAACAAAGTGCAGATCGGTCGCGGTATCGCCACGGCCATGCAGCCAGATCCACATCGGCACCGCCTTTTTGCCGATCTCCAGCCCCTCGGGAATCTCCACGCCATAAGGCTGCGCCGATCCATCCAGCTTCGAGTAAAAGCCCAGCACCTTCTGGCCGGAACCGTCCATCCACGGCGTCTTGTCTTCTTTGAGCGAGGCGATGCGCTTCTTTGCTTCATCGAGCAGCGCGTTCACCTTCTTCAGGTTGTCCTCAGGCTTCTTGTCATACCACTCATCGAAATCGAGCGCGTAGCGGACCGCCTTGAGAAAGATCGCCGCGTCCGCCGAACGGGGATGTTTCATCACCGCCTCAAAGGCCGACTGAACTTCCGCGAGCGTCTTCTCCGCCGCAGCCTCCTGCTCGGCAGACAAAGCGGCGACGGGCTTTGGCGGCAGGCTGCCTTTAAACGAAGCCGTGGCCCCGTTCGGGCTGAGTTGAGCCTGGGCGGGCAGGATGGAAAGAAGGAAAAGGGCGGAAAAGAGGGGGCGCATATGAGGCAGAGTGGCTGGAACAAACGTCCGCCACCACCCAATCATGCGCGCCAGATGACCTCCAAGCACCTGTCTCACGCTGATGCAGGTGCCGAGCTTGACGAATAGGCCCAGCGAAAGTCCTTTCGGCATTCTTTGGCGTCTCTGCTGAACGTCACGGCATTTAGGCTTGTCACTCCTGCTCGCTCGTCCTCACCTCATCCTATGAAATCCAATCTGTTCTCTCTCTTCGCCCTGTTCACCGGCTTTGCCACTTTGTTGCCAGCTCAAAATGCGGCGGACATTCCTGGCTCCAAAGATCCCGCCGGGCTGAAGCGCTACGAGGGCACTCGGACCACCTTTTATGAAGAGAAGGCCTTTGATAGCTACACGCTGCCGCTGGGAAGGCTGACGAAAAAGCCGAACGTGAACATCTTTGCCAAAAGCCTCACGCTGGAGGGCAAGGTGACGAAGGTGACCTACGTCAGCAATGATCCCCAGCGCACGGCTTTGGAGGTCTTTAAAAACTACCAGGGCGAACTCGCCGCTGGCGGCTGGGAGACGCTGTGGGAAGGCACGGGAGAGGAGCTCAGCGCTGGCAACGGCATCATGTATCGTTCGCTCTTTAATAACCGGCCCGGTGGCACCTTTGCGATCAGTCACCCAGGTGCGCGATACCTCGCGGCAAAGAAGGGCGGGGCGCATGTGGCGCTGTTCGTGGCGAACTACAAAGCAGGTACGGTGAATCCGAAAAGCTTGCAGCCACAAGCTGGCGTGCCCGTGATCGCACTCGATCTGATCGAGACGCAGGCGATGGAGGAAAAGATGGTGCTCGTGAAAGCCGAGGAAATGGCCTCAGGGATCCTTCAGCAGGGTTCCGTGAATCTCTACGGCTTCCACTTTGACACCGCCTCCGCCGCTCTGAAGCCTGAGTCTGACGCCACACTCGATGAAGTGGCGAAGCTGCTGAAAGCCGACTCCGCGCTGCGCCTGCTCGTCGTCGGTCATACTGACATCGTGGGAAAATTTGATGGGAACATCGAGCTCTCCCAAAACCGCGCGGCATCCGTCGTCGCAGCACTGAGCAAACGTGTTCCCTCCGCAGCATCTCGCCTCACGCCCTGCGGTGTGGGCTACCAGTGCCCCATCGCCACCAACAGCAGCGAAGAAGGCCGCGCCAAGAACCGCCGCGTGGCCTTGGTGAAGGTAGAGAATTGAAACGCAGGTTCACACGAGGAAACGACGCCAGGGTAAGACCGCTCGACGGAAAATGATGATTGGGTTGGGGCGCTACCACGCAGGGGCGCAAAGTAGCACCGGCTCCAAGGCCCTGGCGTCGCCTGAGTTCTCTTCGATCAGAGGAAGAATATCTCGCCAAGACTCGTTCATTCGTCTCTCATCCAGTTCGCCATGAAGATTACCTCCTTCCTTTTCCTTTCCCTCCTCGCCGCGCTGACACCGCTCGGCGCCGCCACCTTCACCGTCGATAAAACGCCCACCGGCGGCGCCATCGTGAAACTCGATGGCGAGTTCCTCACCGAGCTCGTCGTCGATCAGGCGAACAAGACCTACCTCTGGCCCATCATCGGCACCAGCGGTGTCACCATGACTCGTGCCTATCCCATGAAGACCGTCGAGGGCGAGCAGCACGACCATCCGCATCATCGCGGCCTGAACTTCGGCCATGAAAGCATCGCCGGTTATGACACCTGGGCCGAGCGCGCCACCTTTGGCGAAAGCAAGAAGACCAACGAGCGCATCGAGCACCTCGGTGCCATCAAGCTCCGCGAGATCACCAAGATGGAAGGCGGCGAAAAGGCCACCATCCGCACCGTCTCCGACTACGTCGATGCCGCAGGCAAAAAGACCTCCGAAGAAGTGCGCGAGTACGTCTTCGCCGTGCAGGGCGCGAACCGCCTCATCGACGTGGACATCGTCCTCATCGCCAGCGAGGGCGACATCGTCGTCGATGACAAAAAGGACGCCGGTCTCAGCATCCGAGTTCCCACCGAGATGGCCGTGGACAAAGGCAAAGAAGGCGGCAAAGGCACTGGCCACATCATCAACAGCGAGGGCGTGACTGATGAAGCCGCCTGGGGCAAACGCGCCACCTGGGTCGATTACCACGGCACCGTCGGTGGCAAGGCCGTCGGCGTCGCCATGCTGAATCATCCGAGCAGCTTCCGTCACCCCACTCCATGGCACGTCCGCACTTATGGTTTGTTCACCGCCAATCCCTTCGGCCTCTCCCAGCTCAAAGTGCAGGCCGAGACCGGCGCGATGACCCTCAAAAAGGGCGAGAAGATCACCCTGCGTCACCGCTTCGTCTTCCATGATGGCGACGAAAAGGCCGGCAAGATCGCCGAAGCCTACGCCGACTACGCGAAGCAGAAGTGATCCACGGCCCAAAGGCCCACCCATCCACACCCACGGGGCGACCAACACGGTCGCCCTTTTTCGTTTCCGATCACACCCCACCACCGCGCGCGTCCGGGCTTTGGGTTTCTCAAACCCCAGCGTCAGATCCTTCGCCAAACGATCCGGCTTAAATGCCACACCTCAGACGCCCCACGCTCTCGAACCAGCCGGATCATTCGACAAAGAAGGTGGATCCTCTCGGTGAACTAGGGTGCGCCGAACCTATTCGGCCGACGGCCTGCGCCGCCGCAGGTGCCAACCCGATCACATGCCCTAAACGGGTCGATTCCTTAACTTCAACTGACTTGATTGACGCTAAAGAAGCGACCACTTGCCCTCAGGTCAGGGCAACATGACATCAGGCAAGGACCACCTTAGCGTCAATCAACTCGATTGACGCTAAAGTCTCGGGCACATGACATCAGGGAGGGACAACCTTAGTGTCAATCAACTCGATTGACGCTAGAATCTCGGGCACATGACATCGGGAAAGGACCACCTTGGCGTCAATCAACTCGATTGAGACTAAAGTATGGGGCACTTGAGGCCGGGAATCGAGACTTGCACCTGCCCTTGCCTGCCTGGGAGGCTAGATTGGCTCTACATTGACTCGAAGTCGCATCCCTTGGTGTAGAGAAGAGGGACCTGTCCTTTTGCCTTGCCAGAAATGCCCCATTTTATTATATTTATAATAATTAAACCTTGGGCATCCTGCCTGAGGTTTGGGTGAAACCGTCTGCTTCTTCACGACCATGACTCCTCCTGAACAGCCTGAATCCTCTCTCAGCCTGCCTCTGGCCCCGCCAGTGACGACTCTGCGACCGATGCGTGATTATGGCTCTGCGAAGGTGGCCATGAAGCTCTTTGGCAAGCCCAACAGCGTGCTGCTCTCCCTGGCCAGAGTCCACTATGAGGCCATTGAGAAGAGTGACTTCTATTCGGAGCCATCGCCTTCCCAGAACGACTTCGCCTTCCGCATGGATGCCTTTGAGGATAGCTGTCAGGAGGTCATGGCCCTGCGCACCGCCCTGAAGACAGCCATGGCCAGACGAAAAACGGAGCGGAAGAAGATGGAGCAGGCCATGAACCGGCGTGGCAACTATGTTCAATACACGAGCCATGGGAATGCAGCCAAGATCATCAGCGCTGCCATGCGGGTGCAGCGGCAGCGCAGCAAGGTGGGACCGCTGCCCTCGCCAAAGGAGGTGCAGGTGACACTTGGAAAGTCCGAGAATGAAGTCGTGCTGACCTGGGGAAAGGTGAAGCACGCCCGTCTCTACAACCTGCAGCACGGTCCCGAAGGCGGACCGATGGAGGACGTGACTCTCGCCGGACGGCGCAAGCGCACGCTGAAGCTGCCCCGCCTCAACGGCGTGCCCCACGTCTTCCGCATCGCCGCCATCGGCACCCCCGGCCTGGGCGACTTCAGCCCCTGGGTGAAGCTGAATCCCTGGTGAACGGAGGATGAGCCTCCCGCGTGAGTCCTGCGGCATTGACTTGCCTCCGGGCTGGCCTGGAATATCCCAACAAGAGATTCGCACTCCTATGCCGGACGAAACCGATATTTCTATTGCCCGAGCACGGCCTAGGAGGGTAAAGCGTTAACCATGAGCCACAAAACCCGTACTCAGGCAGCCAATCAGTGGACTATAAAACTGCTGACAAACCTCACAATCTGTTAAGCATCTGAAGTGTTCGGGCCATGAAAACAGCACCCCCTAACTTCGGAGGCACCAAAGCTCCGCCTGATGACGGCAGGTTCGCCCGCCAGCTTGGCGAGTTCATGATGAACTGCGGATATTTGGAGTTTCATTCTTACGCTTGGTTGTTGGCGTTGAGCCCAGGTTTCGAGTTACCGCCAGACAGCGGAAAGATGGGTCTATCTGACCGCATTTGCTGGGTTTTGGGGCAGATCAAAGCCCTCAAGATTCCTCCTGCATTCAGGACTGAGCTTCGCGACCTCTGGAAAGAGGCTAAGAGTATTGCAGAGACCAGAAACATGATTGCGCACGGACCAATGATGTGGGGACACAATCCAGACGGCTCGCTATTCGGAGCCGTCCCAAGCATCAAGAACGCCATACTTGGAAAGCCCTCTCTTTTGATACAGTATGATGACATAGTTCAGGAGCGTTTGAAGTGTGCTAATGTTGTTCTCCGTCTTCAGAAAGCACTTGATCGAATGGGCCAAGAGCTTGGAATCCATCCACCCCCATCAACCGAGTAGCCCGACATTCCATGCAACGACTGAAAGAACCATCCTCTCCATCACTCAACCCCGAACATGAAAGGGTGCAGACAATCGGCTGGAAGCGCTTTGTAGCATAGCGGAGTCCTGCGCAGTCGGTTTCTGATCTAAGACGTTAGGCGTTTCCTAAATGGATACTTACTTCATCCGCCATTCCAGCAAGCTCGACATCTCGCAAGCCACAAACCAGCGACTCTGGGACGAGCGTCTGATTGCCATTCATTACCCCAACTACCGCGACGGCTCATGGTCAGACACCGCCGACAACGAGAGCCTCGACCCAGCCGACTACAGCAACCACGCCAAGAAGTATATGAGCGCACTTCACCGCTTGGCGAGCGTTGGTGGCTACGTTTGTGCCCAGTATTTCGGCCACTCTGAGTTACTTGTCGGCACCGTCCTACCCAACTCAAAGCTGACTTTGTTGCGAGGCGATTGGGGATCGTGCCAGCGCATCGCGGCACTCAAGACCATCCAGCTTACGAACGCCAAGACACTTCATCCACGCGACCATTCCGTTATCGCCGCCAGTCGTCCGCGTCAGGGCACGATTTCCCGTTGGCACGCAGTTGGCGACGCCGTTGCGGCCATCATTGAGCAGCGAGTGCAGCCTTTGTCTTGGAGCTTGCTCTCGTCGGCCCGGCAGGAGGTTGGTTGCAGCGAGTTCCTTCGTTTGCCCGACACGTCTCGGTTTGGCCTGCCTCGCCTTCAGTCGCTTCTTCTGCCTGTTGGCCGCACACTTAAGGCCGTTGATTTCGTCGGCATCGCAACCGACGGCAAGCGCGTCTTCGCTCAGGTCACGTCTTCGTTGCTTCGTCACGCCATCGACAACGGCAAGCTCGACAGCCTTCGGCAGTTCGTTGACGAAAACAAAGCTCATGTAGTGCTCTTTTGCAATTGCGCCGCGCCTTCCGTGGACGACGGCATCCACATTTTTCCAGTGGAAGAGGTATTTCGCACGCTCAACAGTCTCGAATGGGGACAGCATTTTCTACGCGGCATCTCCTAACTTCAATGTGACTGGAAACGCATAACATGCGCTGCGCGAACGGCTCTGCGGTCGCTGAGCTTGAGTCGTTAAATTTTAGAGACGGGTATCCACTCGCCCGTTTCCCAGTTCAAGGTCTCCAGAGCGCTGAACTGTTTTTTGTAGTCGTAGGCGCTGGGTTCCTGGGTGGCGTAACCGGGATAGTAGTAGCGGCAGCCGAGTGAGCGGCTGTGCTCGATCTCCCGCAGCATGGTGTAGATGCCGAGACTTCGTGAGGCATGAGCGGGCTCAAACATGCCATACACGGCGGAGGTGGCGGTGGTGCCGATGTCGAGATAACTCAGGGCGAGCAGTGAGTCGCCTTCATGGACCCGGCACTCGAAGCATGTGTTCGGCACCGTGGCGGGTTCGGCGGAGAGAAAGGTGTCGAGATCATCGGGCACGTTGTCTTGAAACCGAGCCTTGTGGCGCTGGAACATGGCGCGGGCTTCATCGCTGAGCTGGGCGGGGTGGAACTCGCAGCGCAGATCTGCATTCCGGCGCAGCACGCGGCGCTGGCTCTTGCTGGGCTGGAAAGAATCCAAGTCCAGCCGCAGGGGCGTGATGGTCTTCACGCCGCGCTCATCGATGCTGACATTGTAGCGGAAGAAGGACTCCCCGAAGTGCCTCCAGCCTGCCGCCCAAAGCTGATCCATGATCTCCGGTGGCGCGGAGGCGCATCGGAAGGCTTGATCGAGGATCGGAGACATGCGGCGCAGTAAACAAAAAGACGCGGATGTTTCCATCCGCGTCTGTGATTCTCAAGGAGTCGGCGTTTAGCTCAGGAAGTTGATCTTCCCGACCTGTCCGGCAGCCATGGCGGCGTGCTGGGCATCGCTGCAGGCGCGGTCGATGGGGGCATCGGGCTCAGCCTCATTCGGGGTGAGCAGGCCGTTGGCGATCATCCAGCGCTCCACGTCCTCGCCACTCACGTCGGGGACCATGATGCCGTTGATCTCCACGCAGGGGCTGAGGGGCTGGCCGCTCTTTTGCTCCATCTCCCAGCGGAAGGCGGGGTTCTTGATGATGTCCTTCTCTTCGAAAGGAAGGTCGTATTTGCGGAAGATGGCGCGCACGCCTTCGCTCCAGCCGCAGTAGGTTTTCAGGTAGGCGGTGATTTTGGGTTGGCTCATAGGATTCAAGGGTTCGTTGGGGGGTTACGGAAGACGACCCACATTGGCCGTCATGAAATGCTTACAGGACGGCGATGCGGCGGCAGACTTCTTCGACGTTCGCGCGGCTGTTGAAGGCGCTGATGCGGAAGTAGCCCTCGCCAGCGCTGCCGAAGCCGCTGCCAGGAGTGATGACCACATTGGCTTCATTCAGCATCTTATCAAACATCTGCCAGCTCGTCAGACCGTTCGGACAGCCGACCCAGACATACGGCGCATTCACACCGCCAAAAACGGTGAGCCCGGCCTTCTTGCAGGCCTCGACCAGCAGGGCGGCATTGCCCATGTAGTGTTCGATGAGTGCTTTGACCTGAGCTTTGCCCTCGGGCGAATAGATCGCCTCCGCGCCGCGCTGGACGATGTAGCTGGTGCCGTTGAACTTCGTGCTGTGACGGCGGCTCCAAAGCGGATGGATGGCCTGCTTGCCACCTGCTTGGGTCTTGCCCATCAGCCCCTTCGGAATGATCACGATACCGCAGCGCACGCCGGTGAAGCCGCCGTTCTTTGAGAAGCTGCGGAACTCGATGGCGCAATCACGCGCGCCTTCGATCTCATAGATGGAGCGTGGCAGCTCAGGATCGCGGATGAAGGCCTCGTAGGCGGCGTCGTAAAGGATGGTGGTGCCGTTCGCGAGGGCGTATTTCACCCAGGCTTCGAGCTGCGCGCGTGTTGCCACGGCACCCGTCGGATTGTTTGGGTAGCAGAGGTAGGCCAGATCGACCGGCTCGGAGGGGATATCGGCCACGAAACCATTCTCGGGCGTGCATTTGAGGTAGTGGAGACCGGCGTAGGCACCGCTCTCGTCCGCATCGCCCGTGTTGCCAGCCATGACGTTGGTGTCCACATAGACGGGATACACGGGGTCGGTGATGGCGATCTTGTTCCCCGCGCCGAAGATGTCGAGGATGTTGCCGGTATCGCACTTGCTGCCGTCGGAGATGAAGATCTCGTCCGCTTCGATGTTCAGCCCGCGTGATTTGAAGTCATGCTCCGCGATGGCATTGCGCAGGAAGTCGTAGCCCTGCTCCGGGCCGTAACCGCGGAAGGTGCTGCGGTCGCCCATTTCATCCACCGCCTTGTGCATGGCGGTGCGCACAGCTTCAGGCAGCGCCTCGGTGACATCGCCGATGCCGCAGCGGATGAGGCGCTTCGCCGCTTCCGTGTTTGCCTCCGTGAAGGCTTTGACGCGACGGGCGATTTCAGGGAAGAGGTAACCGGCTTTGAGCTTGTTGTAGTTTTCGTTGATGTAGGCCATGGCAGGGAAAAGGGGCCGCCATGGTGGCGAGTCACGGCGGGGATGCAAGCGACTGCCGCACTCGAAACCTCGCCCCGTGTTTCTTATGCGTCACTGCCTGCGGTAGTGTGGGGGGATTTAGTCGGGAAGTGAAACATCCAACCCCGGGGCGTGTTTCCTCCTCAAGCGGACAGGGCCGCCAAGTAGCTGAGTTGTTTGGATTTCATAAGTGAAGTGCTTGACCTTAGACCATGGTGAAAGTGAGAGACATGAAAGCAGCCTGGCAATCAATAAAGCCAGACACCACGGCTGAGCGTTGTGTCACCGCGCTGGTCACAGCCGGAAAC
>JBILPY010000703.1:0-2785 GCA_044373575.1 Prosthecobacter sp.
CGCACCCGCACCATGCGCCTCTACATCAATGGTGCCCTCGTTTCTGAAATCCAGACACCGGAGGCCGTCGAGTATTCGACCAACGGCATGTGGACCACGCTCGGTGCTGTCGAGAATGGGGGCTGGCAAAACCTCGACGGCGAAATCGACGATGTGCGCATCTACGACCGCGCCCTCACGCCCGAGCAGGTGATGGCCCTTTACAGCCAGCCTTGGAAGTAATGGCAAAATGCCACTCTATTAGGTCTGGCATCACGGCCTGATGGTAAAGGGGGGGAAAGGGGGCAGGTGTTTCCTATGGCAAGATGCCAGTTTTTAGAGTGCTCTTGAGCCATGCCCAGACAGGTCCACCTTCAGGATGCGGGAGCGCTTGATCATGGGATGGCCCGGGGTGAGCGACGGGAGGAGATTGATAGGGATGATGAGGACCGGCGGATGTCTCATCACAGAGGAGCCTATGAAGGAATGCCCGGAGCTTGACGCTTGCCTGCGGAAGAGGCTCCCGGTGGGTCTTGCTGGCCTGCGGGCTTTGATTTCGCAAAGAATGCGCACAAAGAATGCTTGCGGCGTGGCGTTGGTTTCGGCCACACTTTTCACCTCTATGGAAAATACCCCAGCCATCAGCTCACGCCGAGATTTCATCAAGTCCGCCACCCAGGCCACCGTCGGCCTGTCTGTGCTCTCCGGCATCAAGATCCCCTACGTCCACGCCGCTGGCGATGACATCATCAACGTGGCCCTGGTCGGCTGCGGTGGCCGTGGCACCGGCGCGGCCAGCAACTCCATGGGCGTGAAGCAGGGCACCCGCCTGATCGCCATGGCGGATGTGCAGGAAAATCGCCTCGAAGCCAGCTTCAACGGCCTGAGCGCCAAGCACCCGGACCGCTTCAGTGTCTCCGCCGACTCGAAATTCATCGGCTTTGATGCCTATAAGAAGGCCATCGACATGCTGCGTCCGAATGACGTGGTCATCCTGGCGACGCCGCCCGCTTTCCGCTGGGTGCAGTTCAAATACGCGATCGAGAAAGGCGTGAATGTCTTCATGGAAAAGCCGATCTGCGTGGATGCCCCGAGCGGCAAGCGGATGCTGGAGCTGGGCAAGCTGGCGCAGGCGAAGAACATGAAGGTGGGTGTGGGCCTGATGTGCCGCCACTGCCGTGTGCGTGGGGAGCTCTTTGACCGCATCCAGCAGGGAGAGATCGGTGACATCATTCTGGGCCGTGCCTACCGTCTCCAGGGCCCGGTGGGCACCTGCTTTACGAAGCCGCGTGATGTCAAAACCGACCCGAACGAACTGATCTACCAGATCAAGAACTTCCACAGCTTCCTCTGGGCTTCCGGCGGTGCCTTCAGCGACTTCAACATCCACAACATCGACGAGATCTGCTGGATGAAGAACGACTTCCCGATCGAAGCCAAAGCCACCGGTGGCCGCACGGAGCGCGGCGACTACGTGGATCAGAACTTTGACCACTACAGCGTGGAGTACACCTTCCGCGACGGCACGAAATTCTGGCTCGAAGGCCGCAACGCCATGAAGACGCACAACGAATTCGCCAGCTACGTGCATGGCACGAAGGGTTCGGCCGTGGTCTCCAGCGCCGGTCACTTCCCTTCCCGTGCGATGACTTTCAAAGGTCAGAACAAAGTGGCGGCGGACATCATCTGGCGTGGACCGAAGCAGGAACCCAACCCCTACGATCTGGAGTGGGAGGATCTCGTGGAAGCCATCGTGAACAACAAGCCATACAGCGAAGTCGAGCGCGGAGCCATGGCCAGCCTCGTGACCGTGATGGGCCGCATGAGCGCGCACACTGGTCAGCTCGTCACCTTTGACCAGCTGATGGCACACGATCATGAATTCGCCCCTGGTGTGGACAAACTGACCCTGGATGGCGCAGCGCCGCTGGTGGCGGACAAGGACGGCAAGTACCCGATCCCGTATCCTGGCCGCCACGGCATGTACGAATACGTCGTCGGTCAGGCCTGATCCGTCGTTTAGTGTTAAGCCCGGAGCGCCGCCAAGGCCTCCGGGCTTTCTTTTATCTCACTCATGTCCGCCCCGCCCCTCAGTCCCCGACAACTCTTCAACATGCTCGACTCGGGCCGCATCACGCGGGAGGAGTTTCGCGCGCGGATGAAGGACTGCGCGGAGGAGATCATCACCGAGATGGAGGAGGACCACCTCAATCCCGTGGCCGCCTTTCTGGAGCAGGTGCTCAGCCGCCGTGCGGCCTCGAAGCTGCTGCGCCATCATGAGGAGAAAACCATCCGCGAGGTGCTCCAGGCGCTCTCGGAGATCGAGGACTTCCAGCCCGCGCGCTGGCTGTGGAATGCGGCGCATCCGCACATTCCCTTGCACGCCTTTTTCCGCAGCAAACGAGAGCCCGTCTTCCGCATCGTGGCTCTGGATGCCTTGCCGCAGCTCGTGACCGTGAATGTGGAATACAGCACCCAGGGCAGTGATGGCCTCGTGCGTGAGCAGATCCGCCTGCGGCGTGACCGCCGCGCGCAGCTCGGACTGGAGCGCCGCCAGCTCGTGCCGGCGTAGGTCCTGAGATTTCTGGCTCGCCATCTCACATCGACTCTCATTAAAATGTGAGTTGTCCGTTTACTTTGCGTTCCCCCTTCCCCGACCTCTCGCCATGAAATCCGCCCTCCTGCTCATGCTGGCTGCCAGCGCCGCCACCCTCTCTGCCCAAACGCCCGCCGCTCCGACAGCGCCTGCGGCAGAAACCACGAAGCTCACCGAGGCGCAGGTGAACAGCGTGCTCGATCAGCTCAA
>JBILPY010000704.1:0-2778 GCA_044373575.1 Prosthecobacter sp.
TCCGATGATGAGCAGGCGCAGTGATTTCTCCGCACCCGCCTTGCGTGAAGAGACGTGCAGCGTGGTTTTTCCCTTCTCCAGCACTTTGCCGTCACCATCTTTGACGGTGATCTCGATGGGGTGATCGCCGACATCTCTGTCGGTGGGTTTTACCGTCCAGCGTCTGGCTTCAGACTCGCCAAGTTGGCAGGAAAACTCGAAGCGGTAGTCCTCGGGCTTCTCGGTGAGCACGATGTTGTCATGGTAAATACTCATCTGCACATCCGGTGTGGCATAAACCACGGGAGGCAGGGTGAGTTGGAGTTCACTAGCACGAGCGACGGCCACACTAACCAGTGTGAAGAGCAGAAGGGGAAGCTTCATGGCGCGTGATGATTAGATTTTCCAAGGACCACGCATGGTGCGGGTAAGCATGGCATTGGCGGCATCGCTGGACTCGAAGCGCTCCGTCTTTGGATCGAACTTCAGAGGCTGGCCCATCTTTGCAGCGATGGTGCCCATGTGGCAGATGACCGCTGCGCGCTGTGCGATCTCCGCTGGTGCAGCGGTCTGGCCGCGTGAAAGCACGGCATCAATGAAGTTTCGATGATGATGCTTCGATACAAAAAGACGTGTGTCAGTCTCCTTCATTTTGATGCGCAGGATGTCCATGCTGCTGGCCTTGAGCTGCTCAGCCTCAGTGAAAACCCAGCCTTCGCTGCCGATGAACTTGGTGCCGTAGGTGGCCTTGTCCGTGGTACTGAACATCGTCATCTTCACGCCGTTCGAGTAACGATATTCGATGCGGAACTGCTCAGGCGCGTCGTAGAGACCTTTTTCCCGGCGTTTCACCTCAGTGGCACTGACTTCGACGGGCGTAGTTTCATCCATGCCCGCGCCCCATTGCGCGACATCGACGAAGTGCGCACCCCAGTCGGTAATGTAGCCGGGGGCATATTCATCGATCCAGCGGAAGTTGAAATGACAACGTGCTGCGGTGTAAGGCCGCTCAGGAGCACTTCCAAGCCACATGGCGTAGTCGAGGTGCGAGGGCACGGGCTCGGGGCCTTCGAGTCCGGTGAAGCCACCTCGAATCGCAAAAGTTCCGGGCACGCCGACCTCGATCTCCTTCAGCTCGCCGATGTAGCCGTTGCGCACGAGTTCGCAGGCCATGCGCACCTTCAATCCGGAACGCCGCCATGTGCCGCACTGCAAGACGCGTTTGTTTTGACTCACCGCCTCGCAGATGGCCCGGCCTTCACCGATGCTCGCTCCGAGAGGCTTCTCCGAATACAGGTCTTTTCCCGCCTGAGCAGAAGCCACGGCGATATGCGCGTGCCAGTGGTCGGGCGTGGCATTCATAACAGCGTCCACATCGCCGCGGGCCAGCACCTCGCGGAAGTCATTGCAGCAATCCGCCTTCGTAAGCTTGGCCAGTTCCATCGCGCGATCACGATGCTGGCCATCGACATCGCAGATGGCCACGACCTGCACGCGTTCATCTGCCAGAAAGGCGCGTAGATTGCTCGTCCCCTGCCCTCCTACACCGATGCAGGCGAGGCGGATCTTCCCACTCGGAGAAACGGCACCAGCACGCCCCAGCACGGCGGCAGGAAGGATAAGTGGAAACGTGGACTGGAGAAACTGACGGCGTGATGTGTTCATGGCTGAGGTGGGTTGAATATCGATAGCTAGAAGACGCACAATTCCTGTTCTTTCACTCGTATGAATGAAGCCTCATTTCATGCGATTGAACTCTCCACTCACCACCACCAGCGCTCTTTTCCTGTGGGTATTCAACGTGTTTGCAGACGGCAAGGTAGAGTTCAATCGTGACATTCGCCCTATCCTCGCGGCGAAGTGCTACGCCTGCCACGGTCCTGACGAAGACAAACGCGAGGCCGATCTACGGCTCGATGTGCGGGCTGAGGCGGTGAAGGAAGCCATCAAGCCCGGCAAACCGGATGACAGTGAGTTCTGGCATCGCATCACCACCGCCGATCCCGATGATGTGATGCCACCACCGTCCTCGCCGAAGCAGCTCACAAAAACCGAGCGTGATCTGTTTCGCCGCTGGATCACTGAAGGTGCCGAATATCAGAATCACTGGGCCTTTGCGCAGATCAAGAGACCAGTCGTGCCGTCATTGAAACGCAGGAACCCCATCGACGCCTTCATCGAGCACGAACTCGCCAAACATGATCTCAAGCCTGCTACCGAAGCTGATCCCATCACGCTGATCCGACGCGTCTTTCTCGACCTCACCGGACTGCCTCCCACTCCATCCGACTTGTCAGACCTGTCCGACTGGTCTGACGACAAATATGCCACCCTCGTGGACAGGCTTTTGGCTTCGCCCAACTTCGGCGAGCGCTGGGCGCGTCACTGGCTGGACATGGCGCGCTACGCCGACAGCAGCGGCTTCCTCGGCGATGGCCTGCGCCCGAATGCCTTCAGGTATCGTGACTGGGTCATCGATGCCATCAACCGCGACCTGCCGTTCGATCAATTCACCATCGAGCAAATCGCCGGTGACCTGCTGCCCAATGCCACACGCGATCAAATCGCCGCCACCGGCTTTCATCGCAATGCCGCGCTCAACACGGAAGCGGGCCTCGACAAAGAAGAAGCGCGTTTTCAAAACCTTGCTGACCGCGTGAATACCACGGGCCGCGTTTGGATGGGCCTCACCGTCGGTTGTGCGCAGTGCCACACGCACAAATACGATCCGATCACCATCCGCGATTACTACAGCTTCTACGCCTTCTTCAATAATACCGAGGATCGCGATGAGCCCAC
>JBILPY010000132.1:0-9017 GCA_044373575.1 Prosthecobacter sp.
GAAGCGGGCGTGGTCGGCGAATTCCCAGACCACTTTTTTGTCCGACGTCACCTCGAAGAGCATCGGTTGCTTACCGGTGAAGCCTTTGCCGATGTAGTTGCCGAAGACGGTGTTGCCATTCGGCAGCCGATGGATGCCCATGGGGATGCGCAGCGGGTTTCCAGGCAGTTCGTTCTCGTCAATGCGCCAGACGGGTTTGAGATCCGCATCCAGCTCGATGATCTCCGTCTTGTCCCACACGCTGATGAGCAGGTGGCCGTTCGGTAGCTTCACGATCCCGCCGGGTTGCCCGTCGAGCGGGATCTCGCGTAGCAGGACACCCTCAGCATCGAGTTCGACGACTTTCTTTTCATCCATGAGGCAAACCCAGAAGTGACCGTCCGCGCTGCGGCGCACACCGCGAAACTGATGACTCATCACCTTCGGCGTGGACTTCACTGGCAGTTCCTTCACCACGCGTCCATCGCGTCCGACGATGACGAGGCGGCTCATGAAGCACTCGGCCACAAGCACTCTGCCATCGGGCAAAGGCTGGCAGGAGTGGACTTTGGCCTGCGGCGGCGCGGTGTATTGCCACACCACCTTCTTGTCCCGCGTGACCTCCACCGCGCCAGTGCTCTGGCTGAAGAGCACGTTGCCATTCGCCAGCAACCAGCAGTCCTGCGGCGTGGTCGCCGGATATTCCCATTCGATGTCGCCCGCCGCGGACAGGATGCACACGCGGTTGCCGCCGTAGTCGGTGACGAGAAGGCGGTGGGAGATTTTGTCCGCAGCTTTCAGCGCACTGAGAGGAGCAGCCAAGAGCCAGAGGATGAGCAGAAGACCGTTTTTCATGAGCGAGATGATTCAATCCACAAACAAGAACTCGTTGCTGTTGAGCAGCACGCGGCAGAGCGCGGCCAGGCCGTTCTTTTGGGCAAAGGCGATGAAGTTCGTCTTTTCTTCCGCCGTCGGTTCACGGAGTAAAACACGACGGACGGCTTCTTCGGGCGTGGTGAGTTGTTTTCCCAGCTCGCCGCTGAAATGAAGCACGAAGCGGTTGTTGTAGAGGGCCAGGGATTGCAGCGCGGAGGCGGAGAAGCCGCGCGCGGGAGCGAGCATGCCGAGATCGGGGAAATCAAGCGCGTCCATGAAGGGATCAGGCACGCCGCGCCAGACGAAGCGGTAGATGCTGCGGCGATGCTTGGGCAGCGCGGCCCAGTCGTAGGCCTCGTAGTTCAGCGTGGGCGTGAGCTGCACCGGCGGGCCGGTGACGAACTGCCGCACGCTGGGACCGCCAAGCGCGGGATCGAGGCGGTCGGCGGCGGCGAGCACGAAGTCGCGGTAGCTGTCCGCATCAACCCGGAGGCGGTTCATGCGCCAGAGCAGGCGGTTGTCGGCGTCGAGGTTGACCGCATCATCGCGATGCGCGCTGCTCTGGCGGTAGGCGGCGGTGGTGACGATGAGACGATGCAGATGCTTGAGCGAGCCGCCGTGGTCACGCAGCTCGCAGGCGAGCCAGTCGAGCAGCTCGGGATGCGAGGGCGTGCCGCCCATGCGGCCGAAGTCGTTCGGCGTGTCGCACAGGCCGCGACCAAAATGATAGTGCCACACGCGGTTCGCGATGCTGCGCCAGGTCAGCGGGTTCTTTTCATCGGCGAGCCAATCGGCGAGAGCGGCACGTCGCGCGGCTTCATCGGTGGCTTGAGCCTTTTCAAAGCGGGCCGGCAACGCATGGATCGCACTCAAAGCACCGCTTACCGCTTCCTTCATCGGCTTGTCGAACTCGCCGCGCTTCAGAACCTGCACGGTCTTTGCTTTCGCGACAGTTGTGGGCGTGCCTTTGCCCACATTGAGCAGCACATCGGCCTGCTTCGCGGCGGCATAGACCTGCGCGGGCGAGGGCAGCTTGGCAAGCTCGGCGGTGGCGATGACTCGCAGCGCGTGGGCGGCGAGCGTGAGGCGCTGCGGCTCGCTGCGTTTCTCGGCAGGCAGCGTGAGCGCCTCTTGCGCCAGCGTCGGCATGGCGGCGGCACGCACGGCGGGTTCATCGGTCACGCAAAGCTTGAAGGAGCCGATGAGATGCGATTTTCCCGAGAGCTGCTTCAGCGTGAGCGTGAGTTTCGCGCCGGGCTTGATGGCGATGGTATCCGCCAGCTCGAACACCGCATGATGCGATACGCCCACCGCCGGATGAATGCCCCAACCCGTCGCCGGATTGCCGTCGATGGCCATCGCCGAGGTCCAGCCCTGCTGGTCGAAGTCCGCCGTGGCGCGGCTGAACTTCAGCTTCACCGGCTGCGCGGCACCGGTGTCAAAAAGCTGCGCCTCGATCTCGCTGAGCGTTAGATTGCCATTGTCCTGACGCCCCGGCCCTTTCATCGGCAGGGAAGGGTCCGCGAGCACGTCGAGCCGCAGCGCAGTGATCTTCGTGAGCGGCACGCTGCTCGTGATGATGTAGCTGTCCTTGTCCGGTTTCGCACCCGATGAGAGCAGCGTGTCACCAGTGCGTTTGAGGCTCGATCCCTCGGCACTGACAAAGCTCTCGTAACCCAGCGGAGTCCACTTCACCGGCGCACTCTGCGTCTTTTCCCATGCGCCGACGAGCGAGGCATTTTCCGGCGTGAGAAGCCCGGTCTTGTCATTGCTGTCCGCAGCGGTGAGGAGCGATTGCCAGCGCTTCCGTGATTGTGCGACCGTCTTGTCCTCATCGAAAGGAATGTCGCCCTCGATCAGCCCCGCGAACACCGCCTGCAGCGCGTAATAATCATCCTGCGAGATGGGATCAAACTTGTGCGCGTGGCAGCGGGCGCAGTTCGCCGTGGTGCTGGCAAAGGCACCCATCGTCTGCGTCACGAGGTCGTCGCGGTCGAGGTAATCAAAATTGGTCGGGGCCGTTTGATAAGCGCTATGGTCAAAAACGCCCGCGCCGAGAAAACCAAGCGCCGCAACGAGCCGCGGCTCGTCAGGAAACAAGGCATCCGCTGCGAGTTGCTCGCGGATAAAGCGCGACCACGGTTTGTCCTCGTTCAGCGCGGTGATGACATAGTCACGGTAGCGCCATGCATGATCGCGAGGCAGGTCGTGGCCGCAGCCATGCGTCTCCGCGAAGTGGATCGTGTCCAGCCAGTGCCGCGCCCAGCGCTCGCCATAGCGCGGCGAATCCAACAAGTGCTCCACCAGCTTCTCATAAGCCTTCGGGTCTGCATCCTTCACAAACGCCCCCACCTCCGCCTGCGATGGCGGCAGCCCATGCAGATCAAACATGACACGCCGGATCAACGTGCGCCGGTCCGCCGTGGGGGAAGGCGTAATCTTCCGCTCAGCGAGACGCGTGCGGATGAAACGATCGACCGGATGCTGCACGCCAGCGACTTCCGGCACCTTTGGCATCGCCAGCGGCTTCAGCGACCACCAATCCGCCTCAGTAGGCCGTTTCTTCATCATCACACGCGGATCAGGCGCGCCACGCTTCACCCACTCCTCCAGCAGCGCGATTTCCGCAGACGGCAGTTTCTCCTTCGGCGGCATCTGGTGCTCCTCATCGCTCCAGCGCACCATCTTGATGAGCAGGCTCTCCTCCGGCTTGCCAACGACAATCGCAGGCCCCGAGTCACCGCCTTGCTCCCAGCCACTCTTCGAATCGAGCGTGAGCCCGCCTTTCATCTTTTTCTCGTGCGAATGGCACTCGTAGCAGCGCTGTTTCAAAAGCGGCTCGATTTTCGCGGTGAAGAACTCATCCGCAAAAACACTCGAAAGCCCCGTCAGGCATCCAAAGAGCAAAAACACCTGCTTCATGCTCCCAGCCTCCTTTCGATCTCACGCGCGGCTTTCATCACCTCGACCGCCACTTTGGGAAAACGAGCCTTTGGCATGCGCCCGGCCACGGCGGAAGCCCAAATCACTGCCAGAAGGTGATTTGGCCGATCAAACACCGGCGCAGCCACGCAATGAATGCCCTCGTCCGCCTCGCCCCAGTCCGTTCCATAGCCCAGCTTCACCACGCGCTCGCATTCCTGCCGCAGTGCCTCTTTCGTCGTGATCGTGCGTGCGGTGAAACGCGCCAGCCTCAGCCGCTGAATCGCCCGCTCACAGGCTTTCTGATGCTGAAAGGCCAGCAGCACCTTTCCAGGCGCGTTGTTGTGCAGCGGAAAGCGCAGCCCGATCTCCACACAGATGCGCACCGCCTGCGTGCTCTCCACCTGCTCGATGATCACACCCTCATCCCCGATGGGAATGCCAAGCTGCACCGTCTCGCCCACCGCATCCCGCAGCATCCGCATCGGCTCCAGCGCACACTCCACCAGGCTCACGCGGCCCACGCGCGGATGCCCGAGGCGCAGCAATTTCCCCGTGAGCCGGATAATCATTGTCGCATCATCCCGCTCCACATAGCCGCGCACCATTAAGGTCTGCACCAGACGCGAGGTCGAGTTCTTCGGGCTGCCGATGATGCGGCTGATCTCCGACAAACTCATTCCCTCCGACCTCGCATCCAGCGCCTCTAAGATCGCCAGCCCCCGGTCCAGCGCCGGCGCCTCAATGTTCGCACTCACAGCGCTCTTGGAACGCTTATGTGCCGTATTTGGAACGTGTTCTATGGGTGTCACGGGCGTTATACCCGCGCAGCGGCGTTTTCTTGCGGGAAACTTTCGAGCAGACGAAAAGGTTTGAGGGGTAGCTCAAATGGCACTTAGCGGTTCTGCTACAACATTGCCATCCTCCACCCTACAGGCCGCCACGAACTCTCCCACGTCCGAGCCTTTCGCGAGATGGTGATGAAGGGGCTGAAGGCGTAACCACCATCGCTGCTGGCATGGTCACCGCCGCTCAACGCGCTTTATTGGCTTTCGCCTTTACGGCAGGTGCTTTTGCCATCAGGCCGAACTCCTTGTCCAACATGCCGTGCAGGCGTTTCACCAACGGCGCGTGATCAGGGTTCGCGATGACGTTGTAATACTCGGAAGTGTCGGTGCTGTGGTCGTAGAGTTCGGCGGAGCCGTCGCGGCGTTCGGTGAGGCGCCAGCGCATCGTGCGGACGGTGCGGCCATTGCCCCATTGGCAGAAGGCTCCGGGCTTGCCTTCGGCTTTGGGGTCCATGATGAGCGGGAGGAAGCTTTTGCCGTCGAGTGAATCAGGCGCGGGAAGCGAGGCGAAGTCGCAGAAGGTGGGGAAGAGATCGAGCAACTCGACGAGGCCGCTGGCCTTGGCGTTCTTTGCGCCCTGCGGATGGCGCACGATGAGGGGGACTCGCAGGACTTGCTCATCGATGCTGTGTTTGCACCACTGGCCGCGCCAGCCGAGGTGATAACCATGATCGCTGGTGAAGACGACGAGGGTGTTTTCGAGCTGGCCTTTGGCGCGGAGGTGATCGAGCAGGCGACCGATCTGCTGATCGAGCGTGGTGACGGCGGCGTAATAAGCGCAGAGGCCTTCGCGGTGATGGGCCTCGCTCATTTCCATGCCGGGCTCTTGCAGCAGGGAGCCGGGCGGCAGGGGTGTGGCATCGGTGGGTGTCGTTTCAGGGGTGAACTTCGCGGGATCGTGCTGGTCGTAAATGGCGCGGGTGCTGTCCCAGGGCACATGCGGGGTGTGGAAGCCGATGGCGGCAAAGAAGGGCTTTGAGGCATCGCGTTCTTTGTCGAAGAACTGGATCAAGCGCTCGGCACGCACCCAATCGCCCATGGCTTCCGGGGAATCGGCCAGGCGGATGAGCGAGACGCGTTTCCGCTGCTGGCCGAGGTCTTCATCGAAGAAGGTGTTTTGTGTGGGCAGCTTCGGGGTCATGTCCTCGCGCTTGACGCGCACATCCCAGGCCTTCGGGTCGGTGTAGGCGTCGTTGGGGTCGTCGTGATCGATCTTGCCGATGGCAGCGGTTTGGTAGCCGTGCTCGCGGAACCAGCGCCCCATCGTCATCGTGTCGGGATGCTCGATGAAGTGATTCGCCTTCGCATGGCGCGTGTTCAGCCCGAGCATGAACGAAGTACGGCTGGGCGTGCAGACCGCGCCCTGGCAGTAGGCTTTGGTGAAAACGACACCTTCGCTGGCAAGGCGGTCGAGATGGGGAGTGATAGCCGCTTTGTCTCCGTAACAACCGAGGCGCGTCGCGAGGTCATCCGCGATGATGAACAGGATGTTCGGCTTTGATGGCTCGGCGGCGACTATAGGCACCACTGAGGCAGCGAGGAGGAAGAGCAGGCGGAGTGGTGGCATGGAAGATGGCGGATAGGCAGGCAGAAGAGAGGGGACAGTAGAATGAGTTTCAGATTCTCCTGCCTAAATCTGGTTAATGAGCCGTTAGGAGCGGCTTAAGCTCCTCCGCATACACCGCATAGCCTGCCGGCGAGAGATGGATGTTATCCGGCGTGAAGAGGTCCTTCTTGATCGTGCCATCGGCGTTGGTGAAATCGCTCCAAAGGTCGATCACCTTCACTTTGGGATCGCTGTCGAGTTTCAGCGGATCGAGGGCGGCGTTGGTCTTTTTGATGTCCTCGTAGAAGCGATTGCTTGGCGCATGCGCGGGCAGGATCTTCGCGAGGATGATCGTTGCGGCAGGGAACTTCTCGCGCAGGTTCTTCACGCACATCTGGATGCCAAGCGCAGCGGCCTCAATACCGGTCTCGGGGGTGAAGAACATGTTGTTGTTGCCAATCATGAGCACGATGGCCTTCGGCTGGAGTCCATCGACGCGGCCGTGATCAAGACGCCAGAGCACGTTTTGCGTTTTATCCCCGCCGATGCCGATGTTCACGGCTTTGAGGTCAGGGAAGTGCTTTTCCCACGATTCACCCCATTGAATCGTGATGCTATCGCCCACGAGCAGCACGTCGATGGGCCCTTGATTGGCCTGCACGGTCTTCACATGCGCCTCGTGCAGCTTTAGCCACGAATCACCGCCGAAATGGCCCGCGGTCGGCACTTGGGGCCAAAGCTGCGGCAGATGCTTGTTTGACTCGCGGCCAGGGCGGCGGTCATGCTCCGGCTTATCGACGACATAGGCCTGTTCTTCCGCGGTGAGCGGCCAGCCGGTCTTTTGAGGCTCGGCGGTGACGTGAGGGTAGTCGAGAGCGACAGCGGTGGAGGCAAACAGAAGGAGGAAGGTGGAACGGATCATCTTGGGGAATACGAGGATTTGCTCAAACACTCGACAGGCCAATTCGACAGAAGAATGGTGACAGGAGAATGATCTGATTCTTTTGTCTCCATTCTCCTGTCGAAACACTTCGCCCACACCTACTTCCGCCCGAACTCACCCCTCGTCACCAGTGCGACAAAGAACTCCTTCATCGCAAAGTCTTTCGCCTTCGCACGCTTCACGATGTCATCTGCGAGCGCGGCATCGGTGAAGCCGTAGGGGCGGCCGAGCGCATACTCGATGAGGGCCTCGGTGAAGCCGCGGGCGAAGTCTTCGCTCTTGGCGGCGATGAGGTCGCGGAGCTGGAAGTAGTCTTGGAAGGCGGGGCCGTTGTAGAACTGGCCGCTGGGGTCGATGGGCCAGGTCTTCTTGCCGACGCCGCGCTTTTCGAAGGTCTCCTCGGTGCGCCATTTGCCCGCTGCGTTGAAGTTTTCGAGGCCGAAGCCGATGAAGTCGATCTTGCGATGGCATTGCAGGCACTGCGGCTCCTCCTGATGCGCGAGAAGGCGCTCGCGGGTGTTGAGGAGCTTGTTTTCGAGTCGCGTGAGCTGCGGGACGTTCGGCGGTGCGGGCGGCGGCGGGTTGTGGAGGAGCTTGCGCAGCACCCACGCGCCACGCTCGACGGGACTGGTGCGCTCGCCGTTGCTGCCCATGGCGAGAATGGCCGCCATGCCGAGCAATCCGCCGCGTGGCGAGTCTGCGGGCAGTTTCACCTTTTGAAAGGCATCGCCGCTGATGCCTTCGAGGCCGTAGTAGGTGGCGAGCAGGCCGTTGACGTGGATTTCGTCGCTCTTGAGCAGTTGGGTGAGGGTGCCGTTGTGGCGAAGGAGGTGCGCAAAGGTCTCATACACTTCGCGACGCGCGGCGGCTTTGGCGCTTTCGTCGAAGTCGCGGAACTGCTTCGTGTCGAACTGGAAGAAATCGAGCCGGTCCATGCCGAGCCACTGATGCACGAAGCCGCTGACAAACTCGTCCGCCTTCGGACTGGCGATCATGCGATCCACCTCGCGGGCGATGACTTCGGGCTTCGTGAGGTCTGCTTTGAGCAGTGGTTCATCCGGCGAAGCGCTCCAGAGGAAATAGGACAGGCGTGAGGCGAGTTCGGATTTCGACAGAAGGATGGGGACAGAAGAATCAAACTTCCGCATCTCATTCTCCTGTCCCCATTCTTCTGTCGATCCTGCCTCCTGAAGATACAAAAACCCCGGCGAGGCCAAGATGACGCTCAAAGGCTCACGGATGGCCTTGTCGAAGCTGTCTCCGGCTTTGAGGTGTGTTGCGTGCAAAGCCGTCAATTTGTCCAAAAAGGCCGTGGAAGGTGTTTTGCCGCGGAAAGCTCGCTTGGCGAAGGTTTCGAGCACTTGGCGTGCATTCGGCTCACCAGCGGCGAGCACTGGCGGGACGCTTGTTTTGGCATTCGCGGGCGCGAGCGGGCCTTCGTATTCGATCCAATCGATCCACAGCACGGGATCGCGTTGTTTGGCATCGGTGATCAATCGAGTGCGACCAGGCAGGCTGATGCCTTCCTTCTTCAGCGGGCGTTTTTCGAAGAGCACAAACTTCCGTGGGCCGCCGGGGACGATCTTGAATGGCAGCTCGATGATCTCCGGCTTATCGAGCGTGGCGGTGATTTGTTTGTTCGCGAGGAAAGTGCGGTCGTCTTTGTCGATGGGGCTGGCTTCGACGATGGTCAGAAACGCCCGCTCGCTCGGCATGTCCGGCACGCGACCGATCTTCACGCGCATCACGTAATCGCCGGACGCTAGGTCGGCGGGCATGTCGATGGCGTATTCGCAGGTTTCCTGCACCGTGTTGTCGAGGTAGAGGCCCGTCTTCGACAGTGGACGGTCGAGGTATTGCTGGAACCAGCGGTTGTTGCTGTCCCACACGACCTTGGCGAACT
>JBILPY010000706.1:0-2766 GCA_044373575.1 Prosthecobacter sp.
TGCGGCCTCATGATCTACGCCACGACCACGGGCGGTGCCTGGGACAATGCCGACACGGTTTATGCGGGCACAGCGCCTGCCACGATGGCCCTCGGTGAGACGATGAGCATCGTCATCGGCGACAACAACGGCGTCGTGACCTCACGTGACTTTCAGGTCGTCGTTCTCGGTGGCACAGCAGCACCGGGCTATCTCGCGATTGAGCAGGCAGCGGTGGACCATTTAGACGCCATCGCCGATGCCTTTGCGGGTGTGACGAGCGTCGTCGCTGAGAGCGGCATCAGTGGTGGCCGCAAGTATGTGTACCTCGGCTGGACGGCGGCACCGATTGGTTCAGACACGGAAGTGATCATCAACTTCGCCCTCGGAACCAGCGGCTATCAAGCAGGCAGCACCGCCGCCGCCTTCAACGTCAGCTCATCGCCTGACATGTTCCTCGTGGATCAGCAGGGAGTCTCCCTGATCGCCGACCGGATGACTTAACGCCAACAACGAACCACCCCACCGATATGCCCGAAGAAAACGCCACCTCACAGCCTGAAGTCACCGCCATGGAAGACGCCGATGCCATCATCGGTCTCGATGGCACTGGATGGGTGCAGATCCCCGTCAGTCTCATGCGTCAAGCCTTTCACAAGGTCTTGACGAAAACCGCGAACCATACCCTGACGACCGCTGAGTCGGGTAGTCTGGTCTGCAATACGGCTGCGGCTGGCACCGTCGTCATCGCTCTGCCTGCTGCCACAGTGGGTCTGGAGGTGCGTGGCCATATCCGCGCTGCATTTGCACTTCGCTTCGACCCCAACGGCTCCGAGGTCATCGGTAATCCGACCGCTGGCAGCGCTGATGGTGGCGCTGGGAAATACATCGGCAGCAGCACAGTCGGTGCCTCCATCCACCTGATCTGCATGGCCGCAGGGCGCTGGGAAGTGCAGACAGTCAAAGGCACCTGGACGCTCGAAGCTTGATGAACTGAGAACCGACAACCGAGAACCGACAACCGAGAACCGCCCCCCATGGCCGAACCCATCGTCAACGTCAAAATCACCACCACGGCTGACACCGGAGGTGCGGTGAGGGTCACGGCTGCGGTGAAGGAAGCCACGGCAGCAACGAATCCCTGGGTCACGGCCTCGAAGTCGGCAGCAGCAGCGCAAAAGCAGCTGAATGAGGAGCTGAAGGATGCCTTGCCGAAGGTGAATCAAAGCGCTGAGGCTCTAGATCGCGGCAGCAAGAAGGGCATGAACTTCGGCTCGGCCATGCTGCAAGGCTCACGCGGTGTGCAGGACTTCGCCGCTGCTGGCATCCCCGGCATGGTGAACAACGTGGAATCATTGGCCTCAGCGCTTGGCTTTGGTGCCAGTGCTGCGGGTGGCTTCACGCTGGCCTTTGTGGGCATCGAGCTGCTCATGAAGAGTTGGCCCGCCATCAAGGCCGCGCTGGGATCACCCGAAGAGAACCAGAAGCTCTGGACCTCACTCTCTCCCGATGAAGAAGTCACGGAGCGCGTGCGCGTCTTCACCGAGCTGCTGGAACGCCAGGCCGAAGCCTACAAAAACTCGGCTGAGGCCCGCAAGCTCAATGCCGAGTTGGCGAAGGAAGAAGATGCGCGGAATCAACGCATGGCGGAGGTTTGGGAAAAGGCTCTACCAGGTGCCTTCAAGGATGAGGCCGCTCTACCAGCTCTACCTGGAACCGAAGGGCCGAGCAAGGCGATGCAGGGCAAGCAGGCCGCACAGTCTGCCGCGGGTGCCGACTACAAAGCCGCTGAGGCTAGATTGCTGGAGATCGACGCGGCTGAGCGGGCACAGAAGAAGCTGATCAATGACACTCTTCGGTTTGCACTTTTAAACGAGTCGAATCGTGTCGATGCGGCGAAGCAGGCCGAGTTGATCGCGGCGGATTCTGAGGGCGGCTCAGGTGCTGCAACCGCCAAGGAGGTCGATGCCCTTCAAAAGCAGATCCAAGAGCGTGCCGAGCAGATGAAGCAGATGCGCACAGCGGGCTCTTATGAAGCTCTGACTGGAGACCCGGCCAAGGATGAGGAAGCTCTCAAACGGGCACTTGATTACGAAAGGGAAAAACTCCGACTCATCGAAGCTCAGCGCCGCGCTGCCACGGCTGAAGTCATCGACAAACAAGGGGCTTTGACTGGCGCGGATGCTGCGGTTCAAGGTCAGGGTAAGGAGGATAAAAACCAACGGGACGCGAGTGCTTTTGGTGAGCTGGGAATCAAGGCCCCTCTGGGTGTGTCTGAGGGCTCAGATCTGGCGGCTGGGATCCCGGCTGCTCTGGCAGGCAATATGCAGGCCATTCAGCAAGCTCAGCAGCAGGCGGTGAATGCCGTCCAGCAGCAGGGCGGTGCGGTGACTCAATCTCTCAATCAGCTTCAGAGCGGAGTGACAGCCACTTTTAGCATCATCGTCTCTACTTTGGCTTCTATAAACGCGGCCATGAAAAGCTTCGAAAGCCAGGTCGAAACGATGCGTGACACGAACCGCCAATGAGCACGCCCTACACCATCGCCATCAACGGGGCTGCGGCGGTCTCATCGCAGTCGCTCGGGCTGTCTTTTGGCGGGCTGGAACTGGCGAACATGGCCCCCGATTCAGCCGCCCTGAAATGGACCCGCCGCAGAGCCTCGGAGGCCTGCCCTTTGGCGCACAATGACACGGTGGAAATCTATCGCGGCACAACGCGGCTTTTTCATGGTCGGGCAAGGCTCGGAACCGTGACGAATGAGGGGGTGAATCTGCGTGTTTTAGG
>JBILPY010000705.1:0-2766 GCA_044373575.1 Prosthecobacter sp.
CACGGCCCCGGCTGGAGCAAGATCATCATCGGTGAGGACAAGATCGAGAACTGGAAAGAGTACATCGACGTCATCGTCAAATCCATCAGCGACAACGGCGGACGCTCCTGCATCAACGCCAGTGCCGTCATCGTGCCGAAGTATGGCAAAGAGATCGCCGACGCCATCGCCCAGCAGCTCGGCCCGGTGGAGCCGCTGCCAGCCGACGACGAAAACGCCCGCCTCTCCGGCTTTGCGAACACGAAGATGGCCGACTACATCGACAGCACCATCGACGCCGATCTCCAGAAGCCCGGCGCGGAAGATGTCACCGCCAAGTATCGCAATGGTCCCCGCAAGGTCGAGTTCCAGGGTGGTGTCTATCTCCGCCCGACGATCATCCGCTGCGACTCCTGGGATCACTCGCTCGCCAACCGCGAGTTCCTTTGCCCCTACGCCAGCGTGGTCGAAGTGAAGCAGAGCGAGGTGCTGAGCAAAATCGGCTACTCCCTCATCGTCACCGCCATCACCGCCGATCCTGAGTTCACCGAGCAGCTGCTCGAATGTTCCGACATCGACCGCCTGAACCTCGGGCCGCTCAGCACCATGAGCATCAGCTGGGATCAGCCGCACGAGGGCAACATGTTCGAGTTCCTCTACAAACGCCGCAGCATCGACCGTTCCGCCGCCTGAGATGTCGCTCATTTCCTTCGATCACCAGCCGCGCACGCGACTCATCTTTGGCAACGGCTCGCTCTCCCGTCTGGGTGAGCTTGTGAGTGAACTCGGTGGCAGGCGCGCGCTGATCGTCAGTGATCCTGGCATCGTCAAAGCGGGCTACGTCACCCGTGCCATCAGCATCCTCCTCGGGGCCGGAGTCGGGGCGCGTGCCTTTGGTGAAGTGCGGGAGAACCCGAGCACGGAAGACGTGGATCGCTGCGTGGACGTGGCCAAGGAGTTCAAGATCGACTTCATCATCGGTCTCGGCGGCGGCAGCAGCATGGACACGGCAAAGGGCTGCAACTTCATCCTCACCAACGGCGGGCGGATGCACGACTACTGGGGCACGGGCAAGGCCACGAAGCCCATGCTTCCGATGATCGCCATCCCCACCACCTCGGGAACCGGCAGCGAGTGCCAGAGCTACGCGCTGATCTCCGATGCCGAGACGCATGTGAAGATGGCCTGCGGCGATCCCAAAGCTGCGGCCAAGGTCGCCATCCTCGATCCCGAACTCACCGTCTCCCAGCCGCAGCGAGTCACCGTCTGCACTGGCATCGACGCCATCTCTCATGCGCTCGAAACGGCCGTCACCAACAAGCGCAATGCCTTCTCCACCGTGTTTTCACGTGAGGGCTTCCGCCTCCTCCACGCTGGTTTCAGCCGTGTGCTGCGCGAGCCGAAGAACCTCGAAGCCCGAGGCATGATGCTGCTCGGTGCCGCCTATGCCGGCACCGCCATCGAAGGCTCCATGCTCGGTGCCGCGCACTCCTGCGCCAATCCGCTCACAGCGAAGTTTAACGTCGTGCACGGCGAGGCCGTCGGCGTCATGCTGCCGCACGTGATTCGGTTCAACAGCGCCGTCCCCGAACTCGCCGCCATTTACGAAAGCTACTTTGATGGCGACCTCGCGGACCGCATCAGCGAGCTGCTATGGGAGGCGCAGATGCCCCGCCAGATCGCCCATTACGGAGTCACTGAAAAAGACATCCCCGCACTCGCGGAGATGGCCATGAAGCAGTGGACGGCTCAGTTCAATCCGCGTCCGCTCAAGCTCGACGATTTCAAGGCGCTGTATCGCGCCGCTTTGTAATCACATCCCGCGCCGCCGGTGTTGGCGCGCACGAAACTCCGCCGGGCCGCAGCCGAATTGCCGCGCGAACATCCGCGTCAAGTAGTGCCTGTTCGGAAAGCCATTCTCCACCGCGATCTGGTCGATGGTCTTCTCCGTCAGTGCCAGCGCCTCACCAGCGAGTCGAAGCCGCGTGTTTAAAACATAAGCGGCGGGCGTGATCCCTGCATGCTCCCGGAAGGAGCGGATGAACTTCTCCAGGCTCATGCCGCTGCGCTCCGAAAGAAACCCGTTCGAGAGATTCGAGTGGGGTGCGCGCTGGATGAGCTCCAGCACCTCGATCAATCGTTCCGGCATCGCAGGGCTCGGCGGCATGTCCCATTCGGCGAAAGCCGCGTGCAGCAGGGCCGAGCTTTGATGATAAAGGCGTTGGTCGCGACCATCTCCAGCAGGCTCGAGATGGGTCTCGATGGTCGCTGAGACCAGCGCCCGCAGCAGAGGCGAGGTTTTCAGAAGGACCGGCACCTCGGGCACTTCGCCAGTGAGCCGCGTCACCGTGAAGTGCAGCCAGAAATGACAGGCCGGCACCGGCCCGCAGCAATCGAAGATCGTGTTCGCCGGGATCAGGACGAAACGATTCGGGCCAAGGTCGATGTCTTCACCCTTGAAACGAATGCAGCAGCCGGGTTTTGGGTTGTGGTAGAGCCGCCAAAAGGGACTATCCACGCCTTCATGGTTCCAGTTCTCCAGCGTCGCCTGATAACCGCTTTCATGGATCAAGAAGGCAGACCAACCTGCTTTGGCGACAGGTGATAAACTCACGCCCCAGGGCGTGGTGTAGTTCAGGTATTTGCGGCGATTCGACATGGGAGTAAACGTTGTCGGTGACGAAGGGGGATGGATGCCAGGAAGCAAAGGCAATGACCTCCGCCTGAACGAGCAGGATAAGACACAAGTAAGTCAGAAGCTGGCACAGGCTTTCGGCGTTCTTTTCA
>JBILPY010000707.1:0-2761 GCA_044373575.1 Prosthecobacter sp.
TCCCATGCTGATTCAACGCGCCACTCGACAAGGGAGTCTCTTGCAGCTACAAAACGCGCCCTAATGATTTCAGCACCTCGATTCACCTCACTCCTTCTCGCTGCCGCGCTCTGGCTCGCGGGCCTTTCGGGTGTGCGGGCACAGTGGTTGATTTATGAACTGGCTTTCACGCCGGAGGCAGACTCTATGAACTTCAGCAGCTACCGCAGTGCCTACCTCGTGGCTCCAGCCAATGGCGGTGCAGCAACAATGGTACTGACGACGGATGAAGGCGGACGCTATTTCGCGGTCGCAGACAGCGGCGCTAAGTTTTTCCTCGCGGCCAATGCCACGCAGCGAAAAGCAGCTTTCTCAGCACTGGCAGTCTCGGGCAATTCTCAGGCGCTCTACACGGCATCCGGTCACATAAATCGCTCGCTGCTGCTCGATACGCCTGAAGGTGAACGTGTGCTGCGTGTGGCCGAAACTCTCACAGGTCGGCTCATGGCAGCAGATGATGAATCCGACAAAGGCCCGGCGGAGGACGGCTCCATCGGCATGATCGGCAGTGCGGTGATCACCGGCACGCTTCGTGAGGATCTCACGGGCATCGCTTCCCGGCACTTTACGGTGCAAAACCTGGCCGTGGCCTATGTGGTCGAGCTTTTGGAAAAGTATGGCTATGCGCCGGATGAAGGTTCCGCGCCTATGAAGATCGAGATCGAAACCATCCAGGAAGATGGATCAATCATCGACACCAGCCTTTTCCCGCCTGAGGCTCTGCCAAAGGCTCCGTGAACTGATGAAGAATATCCGGCAAGCTCTCGTGCAGTGTTTGGAGTCCTCTGGCGGCTCCGGAATCCCTCTGCCCACCGCCACGCCGAGTTCATCGGTCGTGAACCAACTTCTCGACCTTGGCAGCATTGATGAAGAGGCATTTCTATCCCAGCTCGCCACGCGCATGGGCCTCGGCTTTGTTGCCAATCCTCTGCCGGACTCTGCGGATGCACCTGAGATGAAGCGCCTGCTGCCGCCGCGTGTGGCTTTGCGCCATCGCCTGCTGCCGATCAAGATCATCGAAGAAGAAGGCACGGCGGTGAAAAAGCTCGTCGTGGTCGGTTACGATCCTTTTGATCTCATCGGCCATCAGGCCGTCGCCCGTGAAGTGGATGCGCCTGTGCGGCTGGAGATCGCTCCGCGCAAACGCCTCCTCAATGCCATGCGCGACTTCTACGGCGTGGGCGCGGACACCTTTGAAGAGATTCTCAAAGGTCGCGACGTGGATGGTTCCGATCTCGAACAGCGCGACGAAGCAAACATCATCGACGCCGATGACGAAGAAGCTTCCGTCGTGAAGTTCGTGAACACCGTGATCCGCGAAGCGCTGGAGCAGCACGCCACGGATATTCATGTGGAGCCGATGGAGGAAAAGCTGCGCATGAGATACCGCATCGACGGTCGTCTGCGCGAGGTGCCCGTGCCGGAGAACATCAAGCAGCTCCAGCAGTCAGTGATCGCGCGTCTGAAGGTCATGGCAAAGCTCGACATCGCCGAGCGCCGACTCCCGCAGGATGGTCGTATCAATCTTCAGATCGCCGGGCAGTTCATCGACGTCCGTGTTGCCACCATTCCGAGTGTCGAAGGTGAGAGCGTGAGCCTTCGTTTGCTTGGTCAGGAAAAGTTCAATCTCGACAAGCTCCGCATCGAACCCGATCTGCGCGCTGAGGTCGAGACGCTGCTCAAGAAGCCAAATGGAATCATCCTCGTTACTGGGCCCACCGGTTCCGGTAAATCGACGACGCTCTATACCTTCCTCAGCCAACTCAACACCGAGCACCGCCGCATCGTTACCATTGAGGACCCGGTGGAAAACAAGCTCCCCGGTGTCGTGCAGATCGCCGTGCGGCCTGAGATCAATCTCAGCTTCGCCACTGGCCTGCGCTCCATTCTCCGTGGTGATCCGAACGTCGTGATGATCGGGGAAATGCGCGACCTCGAGACGGCGGAAATCGCCATCCGCGCCGCCTTGACGGGGCACTTGGTCTTCAGCACCCTGCATACGAATGACGCCCTCGGAGGCATCATGCGACTCATCGACATGGGCGTGGAGCCCTTCCTCGTTTCGAGCTCCGTGCGTGCCTTCATCGCCCAGCGACTTGTGCGCGTGCTTTGCAATGAATGCCGCGAAGTTGACCCCGACGCGAAGTCGCGTCTGCACGATCAGCTTCAATACACCGGCCCCATCATCAGCCCTGTCTATCGTGCCAAAGAAGGCGGCTGTGAGGCCTGCCGTGCCACGGGTTATCGAGGCCGAATGTCCATCTATGAACTCGTGCGCCTCACCCCGGCCATGGGCGAACTCGTCACCCACAAGGCCAGCAACTCGCAGCTCTACGTGCAGGCTTATAAGGACGGCTACCGCCCCATGCGCGAATACGGCGTTCGCAAAATTCTAGCTGGCCTCACCTCCATCGACGAAGTCATCAGCGTCACTGTCGCCGAGTCGGAGCAGTGATTTAAGTTTCGTCATTCGTCATTCGGATTTCGTCATTCACCCTCATGCCCACATTCGCCTACCAAGCTTCTGATGCCGCCGGACGTGACGTCTCAGGCTCCATCGACGCACAGGACCGCGCCAGCGCCGTGCGAGCGCTGACCGGCAAGGGTTTGCAGCCCTTTCAGGTCAAAGAAGGTGCGGCAAAAACACCCGTCCGCGGAGTCAAAGCCGCTCCAACCACCGCCAAAGGCAAGGCTGCCGCAGCGGAACAAGTGGCGAATGGCC
>JBILPY010000134.1:0-8974 GCA_044373575.1 Prosthecobacter sp.
CTCCCTCCGTGAGGCCGTGCGGGATGCGCCGGATGGCGCGGTCATCACCTCCACGGCTTCCCTGTTCCTCACCAGCCAGGAGCTGGTGATCAGTAAGCCAGTCATCCTGGCCTCCTCCAGCCCGAGCACTACTCAAAGCGTGAATGGCAGCAGCGTGGTGCGGATGCTGCACATCGCTCCCGGTGCGCGGGTGCATCTGAACCGGCTGACCTTTTCCGGCGGCGGCGGCGTGGGGGCCACCTTGTCCGGGAAGGGCGGAGCCATCCTAAACCAGGGCAGCCTCTCCCTGACCCGCTGTACTCTCACCTTTGCCAAGGCGGACTTCGGCGGAGCCATCGCCAACGGCATGGCCGCCACTCCAGCCCGGCTGAAAATGAGTCGCTGCTCCATCAGCTCCAGCGCCGCCACCGCCCAGGGCGGAGCCATCTACAATACCGTCTCTTCCGGCGGCAGTGCCGTGGTAGAGCTGGACAACACGGTGATCCACACCAACACCGCCACCCGCCAGGGCGGCGCGGTGGCAAATGTGGGCGGGAACGGCACCAGCACCTTCATGGCGGAGCATTGCACGATTATGAAAAACACCTCCCAAAGCTCGGGCGGGGGTGTTTTCACCTCCACGGCAAGCGCCATCACCCGGCTGACCTCCTGCCTCATCGCGGAAAACACGGCGGCAGGTGGTGGACCCGACGTGCAGACCACGGGCAGCCTGTACAGTGGAGGAACCAATCTCATCGGCATCGGTGATGGCGGCACCATCTGGGCGGGCAATGACCTCACCGGCACCACCGCTGCGCCGCTGGATGCTCGGACAGGCTCTGAGGTCGGCAGCCTCATCCCGCGCTCTGGCAGCCCGGCCATTGATGCCGCTGCCGTCACCTACCGCCACCTTTTCGACCGCGCTGATAACCCCCGCATGGTCGATGGCGACCTCAGCGGCACCGCGCAGCCAGACATTGGCGCTTACGAGGTCCCCGCCATCCGCATCACCACAGCGGTGGATGAGTTTGACACCCCCTCCGGTGCCAGCGTGTCCCTGCGCGAGGCCATCCGCGATGCCAGCACCACCGCCAACAACCTCCTCCTGCTCGATCCCGCGCTCAGCGGCCTGACGCTGACCCTGGATGCCGCGCTAGGGCAGATCGAGGTCGGCAAGATCATCTCCCTGGATGCTAGTGGCCTGGCAGCAGGCTTCACCATCGACGGCGGCACTGGCACGAACCGCCTTTTCCAAAACCTCAGTTCCATGCACCTACGCGGCCTGCGGCTCACAGGCGGCGCAGTCAGTGGGGACGGCGGAGCCATCCTGAGCACCGGCACTCTGGTGCTGGAGGACTGCACGCTCAGTGGCCACACCGCCACTGGCATCGGCGGAGCTGTGGCCTGCACCAGCGGCAGCCTGCTGGTGAAGCGCTGTGCCTTCGCAGGAAATACCGCCACCAGCCACGGTGGAGCCCTGGCGTGCACTACCACCAACGCAGGGATCACGCTGGAAAACTCCAGCTTCACTGACAACGAGTCGGTTGCACGCGGCGGCGCGGTTTACCTCTCCAACAGCACCTCCATCAGCAACCGCATGGTGCAATGCACCGTGGCTGGGAACCGCTCGGCCCAGCGCGGCGGCGGGGTCATGGTCACGAACAGTCACCTGTCCCTCCTCCACAGCACCCTCACGCAAAACCGCGCCGCCACCCAGCGCGGCGGCGGCTTGGTAATGGACCCAGGGAGCAGCTTCCGCCAAACGATTCAAAACACCATCATCGCCGACAACTACGCCCCCACTCTGCCAGACGTGGCGGTGGACAATCAAAACACCTCCTGGCCCCTCAGCGCCGGGGGCAACCTCATCGGCCAAAACACCGGAGCCACCACACAGTTCCCCACCGGTCTGCCGAATGCCGCTGGCGACTATGTGGGCAGCGAAACCGCGCCACTGAAAGGTCTGCTGGCCCCCTACGGCATCTACGGCGGCACCACTCCCACCTGCCCGCCCATGCCCGGCAGCCCGGCCCTGGACAAAGCGGTGCCCGTGACCACGCTGAACCTAGTCGGCACAGTCCCATTGCCCGGCGGCCTCACCACCGATCAACGCGGCTTCACCCGCAGCGTGGATGGCGACTTCAACGGCACCGCCCGGCCAGACATCGGCGCGGCGGAAAGCGTGATCGTGCGGGTGGACGTGGCGGCTGATGAACTCGACGACCCCGCAGGCGCGAATGATGTCTCCCTCCGCGAAGCTCTGCGCGATGCGCCGGAAGGTGCCGTCATCGGCTTTGTACCAGCTCTTTCCGGCCAGACACTGACGCTGAATACTGAGCTTGTGCCCGAGCGCGCCGTGATCATCACCAGCAGTGGATTAACCAACGCGATGGTTTTGACTCCCGTGGCAGGTCATCGGATTTTCCATTTGAGTTCAGGGCTCACGGCAGGCCTTTCCCACCTGGGACTGAACGGGGCTGCCATCACGATCGGGCCTGGCGGGGCGATCTACAACGAAGGCTCCCTGTCCCTGGCGGATTGCAGTTTGTCCGGTAACTCCAGTACCTCTTCCGGCGGTGCCATCTCCTCCAGGATTAGCTTTTCAGATCCCAGGGATGTCTCGCTGAGCCTGTCACGCTGCGTCATTTGGCTGAATCAGGCAGGAGGTGATGGAGGAGCCATCGACTGCTATGCCAGCTCTGCGGGCAGAGTGAGTCAGGCCACGCTGGAAGACTGCATCTTCAACGACAATTCAGCCACCGGTTCGGGCGGTGCCATGTCCTCCATGAGTGGCAATGGTCTCTGCGCGACGACACTGCGCCGCTGCACCTTCACGAGGAATGAGTCTCCCAGCTTTGGCGGCGCTTTCACCAACTTCAGTCCTACCTTCCCTGGCAGAGCAGAGGCGCTGCTGGAGTCCTGCACGCTGAATGGAAACAGCGCAAATACTGGCGGAGGCGTATGCACCAGCGTGGGTTTTGGAGGCACGTCCACCGCGACTCTGAAACAATGTACGATCACCCAGAACGAAGCCACCTTTCAAGGAGGCGGGGTGCATAATCAAAGCTCGGATGCAGGCAGCAGCAGCGCTCTCTTCCTGACTCAATGCACGATCTCAGGAAACAGTCCTGGCGGAGGTGTGGTCGGCTTAGCCTCCAATCCCGGCAACACCAACACGACGACCCTGGACCGCTGCCTCATCGCTGGCAATGGCACGCAGGATTTCGCGACCTTTCCCTCCCCAGGCGTGCCGACCAGCAGCACGCTCACCAGCCTGGGCACGAACCTCATCGGCAATGCCGATGGCAGCGGTGGTCCTTGGCAGACGACCGATCTCCTTGGCACCACAGCGTCGCCTTTGAACCCCATGCTGGCGGATCTGGGCAGCTACGGCGGACCGACTCAGACCATGCCGCCGCTGCCCGGCAGTCCGGCTCGTGACCGCATCATCGATGCCAGCGCCACGGGGCAGGTGGACCAGCGCGGATTCGCCCGCCTCATCGGCCCAGCCGTGGACATCGGTGCCGTGGAGGCGGGTGCCGCCGATGCACCGGGCACCATCGCCTTTGGCACGCCGCTGATCCGCGTGCAGGAAAACGTGGGCGTACTCCAGGTGCCCGTCTTCCGCACAGGCGGCAACATCGGCACCGTGGAAGTGATGCTCGCCACCTCCGCTGGCAGCGGTGCGGGCTTTGCCACTGCCACCTCTGACTTCACCCCCATCTTCGGAAATGTGCTGAACTTCGGCCCCGGCGAGACCGTGGAGTACATGCCCATCACCATCGTTTCCGACCCCATGCTGAAGGAGCCGCACGAGGACTTCACGCTCACGCTTTCCAACGTCCTCGGCGGAGCCACGCTCGGTGCCCAGAGCAGCGCCACCGTTCGCATCCTCGATTTCGTGGACACCGCTGTGCCCTCGCTCACCCTCACCACACCTTTGGCGAATGCCAAAGTCACAGATCCAAGTGTCACCGTCAGCGGCACCGCCAAGGATGACAAAGGCGTGCAGTCCGTGCAGGTGCAGCAGAACGGCGGAGACTGGGAGGATGCCACACTCACCGGCACGCCGATCCTGAAAACCTTCAGCCTTCCCATCACCGCCACGCCCGGCCTGAACAACCTCGTCGTCCGCTCTTTGGATGAGAAAGGAAAGGTCTCCGCGCTCACGAAACGCAGCTTCACCTACAAAGTGACCTCCACACTGACCGTGAACATCGGCCCAACCAACAGCGGCACAGTCTCCGCCGGGTTCGCGCCCAGCTCCACCCGCGATGTCGGCCTGACCTACAAGATCACCGCCACGCCAAAACCGGGGTTCGCTTTCGCGAGTTGGTATGCAGACAAAGCCGGTGCCCTCAATCCTGATTATTACAGCAACCTGCCGACGATCAGCTTTGTCATGAAGCCGGGTCTCACCCTCACCGCCAGCTTCATCTCCCTCTCCAGCATGGCGACCTATGCGGGCACCTATCAGGGCGTGCTGGAGCCAAATTATGGTCCGGTCACAGTGGGGAACTCCAACGTCGGTTTTGCCACCCTCACCGTCACCAGCACCACAGGAGTCGTCTCCGGCAAAGTGCTCATCGATGGCGTCAGTCAGACCTTCGCCGGTCAGGTCATCAATGGTTCTGTGCTCTTCAATCCTACCCGCAGCGGCGAGCTGGGCATCGTCCGCAAGGGCAAGCCGCTCATCGTATTCACCGCCCAAGTCTCCGGCGGCACCAACAGCAACGCCAACTTCGTTTACGGCGGCTATCGGGATGGCAGCTTCCAGCCAGACGGCCTCATCTATGCCTATCGTAGTCCCTACAGCAGCAAAAACAAAGTGCCCGACACCCTCGTCACCGACACCAGCCAGCGGTATAACCTCATTTTCCCCTCCGTGCCCGACCAGCCCGGCGTCAGCGCCTATCCGCCCGGCACCGGCATCGGCTCCCTCATCCTCGGCAGCGATGGCAGCGCGAAAATGGCCGGCACCCTTGCCGACAACACCACCTTCACCGCCAGCACCACGCTCAGCAGTCAGCACACCGTCCCGCTCTTTGCCCCGCTGTACACGAACCAGGGCCACATCGCCGGGAACATCAACGTCGTCGGCCCCACAGGTCCCGGCTACGATGCCTTTGGCGTGAACTTTTACTGGGCCCGCCCCGCCCAGCCGAAAGCCCAGTGGTATCCCCTCGGCTGGACCAGGAGCCTCTTCATCGACCTCGTCGGCGCCAAGTATGTGGTGCCCCTGGCCACCGCCAACCAGAGCGTCATCCCCGGTCTCGGCCCCGTGGATGCCACCAACACAAATGGCAATGCCACCCTCACCTTCATGGACGGCCTGCTCACCAGCCCGCAGAACTTCCCCGTCAATATCAGCACGAAAAACCTCGTCACCCCGCTGCCGCTGAAGACCAAGAATTTCACGCTCAAGCTCACTCCCGCCACCGGCGAAATCACCGGCACCTTCCTCCACACCGACACCAAGAAGCCTACCTTCAAAGCCACCACCATCCAAAAACCCGGCGACTACCAAGGCACCTTCGGCTTCTTCATGAGCGTCCCGCCCAACAAAACCAGCACCGCAGGCCAGGCCGGCGCGGCGATGCTGTTGCCGAGGCCGTGATCCTCACCGCAGATTCACCGCCCCACCATCAATTGGATACGAACTACCAGTCACGAAGCTCGCCTCATCACTGCACAGATACAGCGCCAGTGCTGCGATCTCATCCGGCTTGGCCATGCGGCCGATGGGCTGGGCCTCGCTGAGCTTTTGGAACATCTCCGCCTCGCGGCCGGGATAGGTCGCCGCGAGATAGCCATCGACAAACGGTGTGTGGACTCGTGCTGGGGAGATGCAGTTGCAGCGGATGCCTTGTTTGATGAAGTCCTTGGCCATCGAGAAGGTCATCATCAGCACTGCGCCCTTCGTCATCGAGTAGGCGAAGCGATCAGCCAAGCCCATCTGCGCCGCGATGCTGCACATGTTCAGCACCACGCCACCGCCCTGTGCCACCATGCGTTCGATGGCCGCCTGCGAGCAGTTATAGACGCCCTTGATGTTCACCCGGTAGAGCCGGTCCATGTCCGCCTCCTCCGTCGTCAAAGCCGTGCCGATGTGTGCGATGCCTGCGTTGTTCACCAGGATGTCCAGCTTCGCGCAGCGTGTGCTGATCTCGGCAAACACAGTCTTCACGGCAGCCTGATCTCCCACGTCCAGAGCCCCTGCATGAGCACTGCCACCGGCGGCGATGATCTGATCCACCGTGCCCTGCGCCGACTCCAGCTTCAGATCCAGCACTTCGACGTGCGCACCTTGTTTGGCGAAGAGCAGCGCGATGGCCTGGCCGATGCCAGAGCCTGCGCCTGTGATAACGGCGGTCTTTTGTGAAAGGGAAAACATGAGGGAGACAATAAGCGATGTGTTGCGCGAGATACTTTCAGTTCAAATCCATCCGCGCAGCCGATAGACCACCAGCCCGAGGGCCTCGTGAATCCATGCGGCGATGCCCTGGTTCGAGTTCAGGCTTGGAAAATGTCCCCAACGGCGGTCGCCGATGTTTTTGAAGCTGCTGAGGTAGTCGCAAGGGATGGGATCGACCTTCACGCCTGCTTTGGCAAAGACGGCCACGGAGCGCGGCATGTGTGCGGCGGAGGTGACGAGCAGCACGCGCTGCCAGCCTTTGTCCTTTGCCATCGCGGCGATCTTCAGCGCTTCGTCGTGGGTGTCCAGACAGACACCGAGGCTCACGATGTTGAGTGGAAGCTTCAGCGTGTTTTTGAGATAAGACACCGCAGCATCTGCTTCCGAGTGCATCACGCCTGCCTGCTCATAGCCTCCGCCCGTGACGATCATGACAGGGGCCTTTCCCTGCGCCAGCAGACCGAGTGAGCTGATCAGGCGATCCACGCTGTTGTTAAAGTTCACCCGCGCAGGCTCATGCAGTGAAGGGGCCGCTCCTCCGCCGAGGCAGATGATGGCATCCGCCGTCGGTGCGTCCTCGATCTTCACCGAAGGATACTGGTCCTCCAATCCGAGCAGCAGCCAGGAGGTCAGCGGAGTACAGGTGAAAAGCGTGAGCCCCAGCCAAGCGACTCCAGGCAGCCATGCTGACCGAAGTTCCTTCTTCCAAAGCCGACGAACCAGCCAGAGGCCGATGGCCAGCCAGGCAAAGCCCAGTGGGTGAATGAAGAGGACGAGTTCTTTCAGGAGCGACATGACGCCACGGTGGCGGCTTCTCCTTGCTTGATCAACTCAGCTGCACTTCAAAATACTCCAGCGCCCACTCGCGCATGTAGCGCACCCGATTGGGCGTGAAGCAGTAGATGATTAGCTCGGGATTGTCCGGCGTCCGCAGGTAGGCGCGCAGCAGCGGGTTGCCATCCCAGATCTCCTTTAGCAAAGCCGCGTCCGTGACGATGCTCGAGGTGGCGGTGATTCGCACTTGGTGGTGATCGTCGTCCGTGTAGCACAGCTCTGCTTTCGGGTTCGCCGCCAGCTGCGCCGTCTTCCCATACCGCCGCAGATTTGCCACATAGATCGTGAACCCCACGGTCTTCACCGGCGAAACCGGTCGCAGACGTGGCTGATCTCCCTCCATCGTGGCGAGCATGGGAAACTTGGCCCTCTTGATGGTGGCGAGGGCTAAGGCAGGGACTTCAGATGGATTGACAAGCTTGGGCTGAGGTTGGGACATGGTGAGCTGGGAGAAAACGGGAAGCGATAAGCTGAAAGCACAACTACGGCGAACAGCGCACGAATCTCCAATGTCTCCCCCTTACCTTACCGCTTCCGCAGCCAGACGATGCGGGTGGAGCCGTAGTCGCGCTGGCGGATGAGCTCCCAGGGGGGACCGAAGGTGGCGGTGTTCCGGGTGGCGAGGCTTTCGAGGATGAGGCTGCCGCCGGTGGGGAGGAGCTGGTGGAGGGTTTCTTCGGCAGCGAGTTTGGCGCTGAGGTCGATGTCGCCGGGCTTGTGGGCGTAGGGTGGGTCGGCGAAGATGAGGTCGAAGGGGGGGCTGGTGCCGGTGGCGGCAAGCTGGGCGACGGTTTTGAAGACGTCGCCCTGGCGGATGGTGGCAGCTTCGAGGCGGGTTTTGGCGATGTTTTTCTTCATCACTTCACAGGCGCCGCGGTCCTGATCGACGAGGAGGGCGCTGGCGGCTCTACGGCTGAGGCACTCGAGGCCGATGGCACCAGAGCCGGCGAAGAGGTCGAGCACGCGTGCGCCTTCGATGAGTTCGCCAAGCATGTTGAAGACGGCCTGGCGGACGCGGTCCTGGGTGGGCCGGGTGACGGACTTGGGAACTTCGAGCTGGATGCCCCCGGCGCTGCCTGAGATGAGACGCATGAGGGATGTCTTATGCGACGGAGGACTTGGCGATCTTTTCGCAGGATTGGACGTCGAGCTTGCCGGAGGACAGGATGGGGATGTCGGCGATGCGGATCATTTTCTTCGGAATCCAGAGCGGGGGCATGCCTTTTTCGAGGAGTCGGTAGCGGAGGTCGAGGATCTCCTGGTGCTCAGGGCCGCCGGGGATGGCGGTGAGGAGAATGAGTGCCTCGCCTTTATCGGGATCGGGGACGCCGACGACGGCGATCTTGCGGACGGCTTCGTTTTCGAGGCCCATGGCTTTGATGAGGGCTTCCTCGATGGTCTCGTGGGGGACCATTTCTCCGGCGATCTTGGAGAAGCGGCTGAGGCGGCCTTCGATGTGGAGGAAGCCGTCCATGTCCACGCGGCCGATGTCGCCGGTGCGGAACCATTCGTGGGTATCCTTGACTTCGGCGGTGCGTTTTTCGTCGTGGAGGTAGCCTTCGAAAATGTTGGCACCTTTGAACCAGATCATGCCGCTGCTATGGAGGGACTGGGGGGCGAAGGTCTCTGGGTGGGTGATGCGGATGGCGAGGCCGGGGACCATCTGGCCGACGCTGCCCTGGCGGTGGCTGGGGAGCCAGGTGTAGCCTTTGGAGTCGTCGCCGAGGGGGAGGGGATTGGGGAGGT
>JBILPY010000005.1:0-29430 GCA_044373575.1 Prosthecobacter sp.
AAGTGGCTGTATCCCGTGGAGGCGCTTCCGGGTAGTGCGTGGGCGCATGACGGTATCTGCCGAGACAAGGTGCTGCACGAGCGCGGCGACTGGGATGCCTCGCAAACGCTGGTGCTGGCGGGCTGTGATCCAGCGGCAGGACTGCTCGCGGCGGAGTATGCGGCGGCATCGGGCTTTCGTTTGCTGGCGTTCTCGCGTGGTGGTGGCGCGGCGTTGGAGCTTTTGAAGCAAGGCGTGGTGCATGTAGCAGCGCTGCATCGCTCCACGGTGGAGAAACCGGAACGCAATGCCGAGACAGCGCGGGAAAAGCTTGGAGGTGGCTATCGCCTGCTGCGCAGCGCGGACTGGCAGGAGGGCATCGTGCTCCCTGCGGATGATCACACGCGCAGCGTGACAGCTTGTGCGAAACAGGTGCGCCAGTGGGCCATGCGTGAACCTGGATCAGCAGCGCGTGAATGCCTGGACGGCCTGCTGGACAAGCCGCGTGCCTCAAAGCGTGTGATGCTAAGCCACCATGCTGTGGTAGAGGCCGTGCGTGGTGGCTGGGCGGAGGCAGGTGTCTGCGTGCGTCTCTGTGCTGAAGATGCCGGGCTTCGCTTCTTGCCGGTGCGCAATGAATCGCTCGACCTGTGTTTCTCATCCGCCATGGAGCGTGATCCGCGTGTGCAGGCGCTCATCCGCCTGCTGCGCAGTCGGGCGCACCGACGCCTGATCGACGAGCTACCGGGCTATGACGCCAGTCAAACGGGCGAGATGGTTTCCATTTAACTTCCACTCATCATGACACGATTCACCTCCGTCATCCTTCTCGGTGCGGCCCTGCTCTGTGGCTGCAAGCCCGCTCCCAAATCAGCAAGCACGACGCTGACACTCGCCGTGGCCTCCAGTGTGCAGTTTGCCATGGAAGACCTCATCAAGGCATACAACACCGCGCGTCCCGATGTGACGGTGAAGGCGACGTATGGCTCGTCGGGCAACTTCTTTGCGCAAATCCAGAACCAAGCGCCTTTCGATGTCTTCCTCGCCGCCGATATGGATTACCCCGCCAAGCTCGCGAAGGCTGGACTCGCGCTGGACGACAAAGTGTCGCCGTATGCCATCGGCGGTCTCGTGCTGTGGGTGCCGAAAGCCTCGCCGCTCGATGTGGAGAAGCTGGGCATTCAAGCACTCTCCGATCCAGCGGTGAAGAAGATCGCCATCGCTAATCCGAAGCTCGCTCCTTACGGCTCAGCGGCAGTGGCGGCGATGAAGGCGCTCAACGTGCATGAGCAGGCGGAGCCGAAACTAGTGCTTGGCGAGAACATCACGCAGACGGCGCAGTTTGTGGAAAGCGGCGCGGCGGACATCGGATTTCTCGCGTTGTCACATGCCGTGTCGGACAAGATGAAGGACAAGGGGCGCTATTGGGAAGTGCCTGCGGATGCCTTCCCCGCCATTGAGCAGGGGCTGGTCGTCATCAAGAGCACGCCGAATGCCGATGCTGCGCGTGCCTTCCGTGAGTTCATCCTGAGCGAGGCCGCAGCCAAAGTGCTGCAACGTCACGGCTTCAAGCTGCCCAAGAATTAGCATGGACTGGCAAGCCATCAGCCTCAGCCTGCGACTCTCCGCCTGCACCACGGTCATTCTCATCGTGCTCGGCCTGCCGCTGGCTTGGTGGCTGGCGAACACACGCTGGCGCTGGCGTTTTCTCATGGAGGCCGTGGTGGCGCTGCCGCTCGTGCTGCCCCCGACGGTGCTCGGCTTTTATGTGCTCATGGCTATCGGTCCGCACAGTCCGGTGGGGCAGTTCTATGAATCCCTGTTCGGTCATCGGCTGCCGTTTTCGTTTCAAGGCCTGCTGATTGCCTCAGTGCTCTACAGCCTGCCGTTTGCTGTGCAGCCCTTCATGAGCGCCTTTGCCACGGTGGACCGTCGCATGATCGAAGCCTCGTGGTGTCTCGGCGTGAGCAGCTTCGGCACGTTTCGTCGCGTGGTGCTACCGCTGGCATGGCCGGGCGTGCTTGCGGGCATCGTGCTCTGTTTCGCACACACGATGGGCGAGTTCGGCGTGGTCCTGATGGTCGGTGGCAACCTGCCCGGCGTCACACGCACCATTTCCGTCTCGATCTACGATGAAGTGCAGGCGCTCAACTACGCCGCCGCGAATCAAACCGCGCTGGCGATGCTGTTCTTTTCCTTCTTCGTGCTCTCGCTCACTTACGCCCTGCAACGCCGCCTTCTCCAGCCATGGCCGACACGCTGACCGCTGATTTCCATATCACCCATCCACGCGGCCCGACCATCCACGGTGCGCTGGAGATGCCAGCCAAGCGGCATAGCATCACCGTGCTCTTTGGTCCGTCCGGTTGTGGCAAGACGACCGTGTTGCGTTGCCTCGCTGGACTAGAGCGCCCCGAGCGTGGACGCATCCTATTTGGCGATGAAGTGTGGTTTGATGCGAATGCGAAAACACATCTCAGCCCACAACAGCGCGGCATCGGATTCGTGTTCCAAGACTACGCGCTCTTCCCTCACCTCAGCGTGTCGGAGAACATCGCCTATGGACTCCAAGCGCTACCCAAGCCCGAGCGCCAGACACGCGTGGATGAGATCATGCAGCGCTTTGGCCTCGATGAGCAGCGCCAGCGCCGCCCCCGCCAAATCTCCGGCGGTCAGCAGCAGCGGGTCGCCCTCGCGCGTGCGCTGGTGACGCAACCGCGTCTGCTGCTGCTCGACGAACCGCTCTCCGCGCTCGACACCGGCCTGCGCAACGAACTACGCGAAGACCTGCGCATGCAGCTCAAGGCACTCGATATTCCCGTCGTGCTCGTGACGCATGATCAGGCGGAAGCGGAACTGCTAGGAGAGCAAATCATCATGATGCCGATATGACGGGGTAACTTGTTACCACGCTTCTCCTCCTGGCATGTTGGGCTGTTAGTCCGGTGCTTCGATCATGGACGGACCGATGAATCAGCCTTTGATCCTGCCGATGGATTCCCGGCTGATACCACGCTCACCAGCCAGGCCGGACGTTGCTCAAACCCATCGCTTCCCGGAGTTCCTCCAAGCGCCTCGGCAAACAGCCTGCCAAGCTGATTTCAAAGAGATGCAGGCAACGGTGAGGGTGGGTTTCATGGCAGATCACATCACGGTTGGAACTCGATCCAGTTCAGACCGAGTTCGGTGTTCTTGTCGGCACAGCGGGCGACGACGCAGACGTCGGTGAGGCCGTTGGCGTTCGTGAGCGTGGCGGGGATGGAGAGGAACTCGCCTGAGTCGGCTTGACCGGAGGGCTTCACTTCGACACTGGCCAGCACGGGGCCGGTGGGTGAGCCCTGCGGCAAAGATGACATCAGCGGCGGACATCATTCCACTTCAGGTTTCACCACGAGCACGGAGCACGGCAGCCTCGTCAGCAGGCGCTCAGCCGTCGATCCCATGAGGGTGTAGCGCAGGTTGGTTTGCCCTCGGGCACCGATCACGATCAAGTCGGCCCCCATCTGATCGGCGTGTGACGCGATGGCATTGGCGTAGTTCGGTTCATTCATCAGCACCTCGCTGGACTCGATGCCCGGCGCGGTTTCGCTCACGAACTTTCGAAGCGTGTCGCTGAGAAGCTGCCGACGCTGCTCGATGAACTCGGACGCCACCGTCGCCAAGTAGGCGTAAGGGGTCGATAACCACGGCTCCTGCCACACATGCAGGAAGTCCACCTTGGCACCATCCTGAATGGCAATGCGATGTGCCTGCGCAGCGACCTCGCGCGAGGTCTCGGAGAAATCCACGCATGCGACGATTTTCTGGAAGGCATTCGGGTGATTGGTTCGGACGAGCAAGACTTTGCCTGGAACTTGGCGGGCCAGTCGGTGGGCAAGTGATCCGGCACCCGCTTTGGATTCTCCAGCACCCGTGATCCCGGCCACAACCAAATCGGGGTTCTGCATTTTGACGTGTTCCAGGATCTCATGCAGCGGCACGCCCACGACAATGGTGCTCTGGCAACCAGCAGGTGCTCCTGCCTGCGTCAGCCAGCGCACGAGCGCATCGCGTGCTCCCTCGGAGGCAATGGCGGCCTGACGCTCAAAGCTCGTGTTGCGGCTGTCCGCCTGTGAGGACACGGCGGCAGTGTCCACCACATGCATGACGTGAAGGCTGGCTCCATTGAGCCCGGCGAGACGTGAGGCTTGTTCGAGTGCCGAGCGTGAGCCGGTGGAGAAATCCACGGGGACGAGGATGGTTTGAAGCGTGTTCATGGTGATGTGTTTGGTATCGGATGGAAAAGCGGAGCATCAGGGCGTGATCAGCACTTTGAGCACGCCTTCAGCACGATTGCCGAAGACCTCGTAACCTTGCTTGATGTCCGCCAGCGAGAAGCGGTGTGTCACGAGCATCGTGGGATCAAAACGGCCCGACTGGACCACGTTGATAAGGCGGCGCATGCGCTCCTTCCCACCGGGGCAAAGCGTGGTGATGATGCGGTGATCTCCCAGCCCTGCGGCATAGGCTTCATACGGAATCTGGAGCTTGCCTGAATAGACGCCGAGGCTGGACAGCGTGCCGCCCGGACGCAGGCAGCGCAGGCAGGATTCAAAGGTTTCCTGGGTGCCGAGAGCTTCGATGGCCACATCCACGCCTCCGCCGGTGAGCTTCAGCACCTCCTCGACGACATTGCATTCGTGGTAGTTGAGTGTGACATCGGCGCCCATCTTGCGGGCCATCGCCAGGCGGTTTTCATCACCATCGACTCCGATGATCAGCGTGGCTCCCATCAATTTCGCACCGACCGTCGCGCACAGCCCGATGGGGCCTTGAGCAAAGACCACCACGGTGTCCCCGATCTTGATGCCACCACTCTCCGCGCCACCGAAACCGGTGGACGCGATGTCCGCGAGCATGACGACCTGTTCGTCGGTCACCTCATCTGGGATCTTTGCCAGATTCGCCTGCGCATACGGCACCAGCAGATACTCCGCCTGGGCACCGTTGATCGTGTTGCCAAAACGCCAGCCACCCATCGCCTGACAACCAGAGCCATGGCCGCACTGCGAGTGCTGGCCGGAAAGACAGGCACGGCATTGCCCGCAAGGCGTGATGGCCCCGACGAGCACGCGGTCGCCGATGTTGTAGCCCGTGACGCCCGCGCCGAGTTCTTCGATGACGCCCACTGGCTCATGGCCGATGATGAGTCCCGGCTTCACCGGATACTCGCCGCGCACGATGTGGAGATCCGTCCCGCAGATGGTGGTGGCGGTGATGCGCAAAACCGCCTCGCCAGGACCGGCAGACGGCTTGGGCACGGAATCGACGCGGATGTCATTAACGCCGTGAAACACGGTGGCGAGCATGGTTTGCATGGTAGGGATAGTGTTTGATGGGAGCGAGCGCTCCCTGTGTGTTGTTGTGGGGGTGAGATCTAAATGGATGGGCGTCTCAAAATCTAGTCAGGGCTGGAAAATCAGTCCGGGGTCTTAACTTCCTGGTTGGAGGGGAAGAACTTTTTGATGGTTGCCGGACTGGGGGGACGTGTCAGCAGGGAGCCCACGAGCATGAGCAGCGCGGACCCGAGACACATCGGCACCACGGGTAGGAAGCCATGCACGAGCACGTTGCCCGGACTGCGGAGCAAGAGGTTACCCAAATCAGGGAAAATGGGCACGAGCGGCTGCCCGGGTTTGGGTGCGATCCCGGCGCTGATCTCATGCAAATACCAAGTGCCGAGCATGGCCGCGAGAACCCATAGGACTGCTGCCAGGGCACCCCACTTCGTGCTACGCCGCCAAAACAGCGCCGCCAGCATGACGGGCGCGAGCGCTGCGAATCCTGAAAACGCAAAGCGGATCGCCAGTTCGAAAATGCCCGCTTTGTCTTTAAGGCGGAGCGCAATGAGATACGCGACGACTGTGATGGCGATGACAAAGACCCGGCCCGTCCACACCTGCACCCGTTCACCAAAACGTTCCCGTCCACCGTAATGCGCAAAGATGTCCTGGGTGAACATGGTGCCCAGCGCCAGGATTTGGGAGTCGGTCGCCATCACACAGGCCATGATGGCCGCGCCCAGCGCACCAGCCAGCCACACATCGGTGTTGGCGGTCAGCAGCCGGAGAAGCACCTCGTCAGACTGACCGGGCAGGAGGCCGGGGAACTGGTGCGCACCGATGACACCCAGCAACACGCTCGGCAGCCAGATGGCCATGATGCAGAGCGGGTAGAAGATCACTGTGTTCTTGAATGAAGTGACCTTTTGCGCCGTGAGGCACATGATGGCCACATGGGGAAACATGATGCTCGAAAGCGGGATGAACGTGTAACTGAAGAACTCCTCCATCGGAATGCGTTGCCGGTTCAAGAGGCTCGCTGTGGCGGGCTTGGCGGCCAGACTCTCCATGATGTGGTCTAGGCCACCGAGGTTTTTCGAGATCAAAATGAAGGCCAATGTTCCGAAGATGAGAAACATCGAAGTCTGCAACGCATTGACCCAGGCCGTGCCGCGCATTCCGCCGAAGAACACATACGTCATCACCACCAGTGCGACGACCGCGCCGCCGGCCTCGTAGCTGACCCAGTGCTGCGTCTCCAGCACTGTTTGCCCGCCGCGGATCACCTCCCGCATCAAGGGTTTGCCGTCCGGGCCTTGCACCGTTGTGAGAGCCTCCAGAGTGTGCCCTCCGCCCATCACACCGATGATGATGTAAGGCACGAGCATGGCCGCCGTCAGCACGAAGATGACGGTGCCGATAGCGGAGCATTCCCAGCGTTCCCGAAAGAACTGGACCTGCGTCATGTAGCCGTGGCGCTTGCCCAGCGCCCACAGGCGAGTGCCTATGAAGAACAGTGTCAGGGGAATCATGAACCCCGAGGCCGAAGCCATCAGCCCATACACGCCGATGCCGCGCTGGTAGGCCAACCCCGAGCTTCCGAGGATGGCAAAGGCTGTCATGTTCGTCCCAAACAGCGCGAGGAGGAACACCCAGGGGCCAAGCGTCCGGCTGGCCAGAAAGAAGTCTTCTCCCGTGCTCTTGCCCCTGCGGAAGGCAAAGAGACCGACGTAAAGGATGATCGCCAGATAGACGGCAATGACGAGGCCCGGGATCATGGCTTGTCCTCCCGATGGTGGTTGGTCACGGAAGTTTCCCTCGGTTCGTATTTTTCAAGGTGCGTCGGCCAGGCGAACCTTACGAGCACCACCATCATCAAAGTCGCCAGCATGGAATAACCCAGATGATAAGCCAATCCGACCGGAAGAAAGCCAAACAGCAGCGGCTCGATGCGCTGCCAGTTCCAGAAGTCCTGATGCAGCACATAGACCCCGGCCACCAACAAGGACAGGGCCAGTATCTTTGTGAAACGTCGCAGTCCAGGCCCGCGAGCTGTTTGTTTATGGGGTGAAGAGGGTGGTTTCATCGCAGGCTCCAGTGGGAAGTTTTGCGGGACACATGAGTCGAAGAATTGCAGTCCGGTCGGTCAGACATTTGGAGTCCCAAACGCGCGTAGGAAGATCTTGCCCACCCATTCGCCCACGCGGGATGTGACGTTGCCTTTCCAGAGCTTCGGCTCGATCTCGCCTGCCTCATCGCAGTGCAGCGTGAGCACTTGGCAGTGCGCCCCGTCTTCCACTCCGCGCAGCGTGTGCCGGTGCAGGACGCGGTCCACGCCCTTGTATTCATGCTGGACCATGATGATGAGGTCACAACCGCTCTCTCCGGCTGTTTTGAGAATTTCCTCCACGGGTGTGCCCACGACGACTTTCACGTCAAACGGCAAGTTCTTGAGCTCTGCATCAGCCAGCGCGCGCAGTTGCGCTTCAGCTTCGCGCACCACCTCCTCGCTAGTCTTCTCCAGCACGGGCCTGCTCACCTGATTGAAGAGGCCGCAGTCCACCACATGCAGCAGTCTCACCGAGCTGCCCATTTTTACCGCCATCCCGGCGGACTGACGGATGGCGTGCAAGGACGCGGGAGTGAAATCGACAGGCACAAGGATGCTGCGAACATCCCAAGTCGGGACGGTGGATGGAGTAGTAGATGCGGAGTTCATATGGGGTGTGAAGTGGAGATAGGAAATGTTTTAAAAGGACGGTTTGTTATTCATCGACAGGCTTGATGACCAGCACCGAGCAGGACAGTCTCGCGAGCAGACGCTCGGCGGTGGAGCCGAGAAAGAGGTAGCGGAGGTTCGTGCGACCAAGAGCGCCGATGATGATGAGGTCCGCGCCTGCGGCCTGCGAGTGATCGGCGATGCCATGGCCCGCCTTCGCGTCCTCGTAGAGCACTTCGCGCGCCGGGATGCCCTGCGCGGCATCTTTCACCAGCTCGTGGAGCTGCGCGGCGGCGCTTTTCTTTTCCTCTTCATGCGCGGTTTTTTCCATGTCGGCCACATCCACAAACACCTCGCCATAGCCACTCGCCACCGGCAGCAGGCTGTGACTGGGGGACCAGACATGGAGGAAATCCACTGCGGCATTGTCTTGCAGCGCCACCTCACGTGCCGCGGCCACCACGCGCTGTGAGTGCGGGGAGAAATCCACGCAGGCCACGACCTTTTGAAACACGCCGGGATGCCCGGATCGCACCAGCAGCACATCCACCGGCGATTTACGCGCCAGTTTGCCGGAGACGGAGCCCGCACTGCCCACGTTATCCCCCATGCCAGCCACACCCGCCACCAGCAGGTCCGCGCCCAGTTTTTTCACCTGCTCCAGGATCTCATGCAACGGCGCTCCGACGAGGATTTCCACTTCGTGACCTTCCGGCAGTTCCGTCTGGGCGAGCCAGGAATCCAGTGCCTTGCGCCCGCCAGCGAGCGCGTGCGCGGCTGCGGAATCAAAGGCTTCTCCACGCCTCCCGGCCAGCACGGCGATGGCGTAAGAATCCATGACATGCAGCACATGCAGGCGGGCCTGGTGCAGCTTGGCGAGTCGGGAGGCGTGCTCGAGCGCGGCGCGTGATCCCGTGGAGAAATCCACGGGGACGAGGATGGTTTTAAGCGTGTTCATGGTGGTGTGTTTGGTGTTGGAATGAAAAGGAAACTGGCTCAGCGCACCACGAGCACCGGACAGGGCGCGTGGCGCACCACACGCTCGGCCGTGCTACCGATGAGCGCGTGATCCCAGCCGGTGTGTCCGTGCGTGGCGATGACGATGAGGCCGGGGTCCACCGCTTTCGCCATTACGCATAGCGCCTGATGCGGAATGCCTTCCAGCACGACGGTGGTGCTGTTGATCTCCGTGCTGAAGTGCTCGCTGCGGCATCTGCGCAGCTCAGCCTCGATCTTGACGTGCCTGGAGGCGAGCTCCTGCTCCGTAAAGACCAGCGGAATCTCGCCCGTCATCGCGATGGCGGGCTGGACATTGGCCAGGATCAGCCGCGCATCAAACTCACGAGCGAGAGCGGCGGCGAGCGGAAAGGCTTTGCGTGAGTTTTCAGAAAAGTCCGTGGGCAGCAGAATCCAGCGGAAGTCGGCCACATTCGCAGCGGGTCGGCTCTCATCCGGGCGTCCGCGCATCACAAGCACGGGACACGGCGCGTGCTGGACGATGCGCTCCGCATTGCTGCCGAGCAGCACATGCGCCAGGCCTGTGTAACCATGAGTGGAGATGACGATGAGATCACACTCCAGATCGGCGGCCAGTTCCACGACCACATGAAAAGGTTTACCCACAGCCACGACCTGACGCACCGGCACATCGGCAGGCACATGCTCCGCCACGAACTCCGCGAGCTGCTCACGCGCCGGGCGCTGCCAGTCCTGCTGAAGTCCGACGGCATCCAGCACCACATGCGAACCATGCGGCTGATGCTTCACCACATGCACGAGGGTGAGCTTCGCATCAAAGCGCCGCACCAAGTCCAGCGCGGCATGGAGTCCGTGGAGGCACGGCTCAGAAAAATCCACCGGAGCCAGGATGTGTTTCGGATGGATGGCATCAGGTGCTGGATCAGAGTTCGCATTCATAGGGTCATCATTTTTGACGCCTTACTTTGGAACTTCACGACGGGGCAAACGAGTATCCATTTCCGAGTGGAAGCATCGGTTTAACCGAATAGTCTGGCTGCATATGGACTCACTGAACTATCACCATCTCCGCTACTTCTGGGCCGTGGCCAAAGAGGGCTCCATCTCACAGGCAGCGGAAAAGCTGCATATCTCACAGCCCGCGATCTCTGAGCAGATTCGGGAGCTTGAGACTGCCCTGGGTGAAAAACTCTTCCGCCGCGAGGGGCGCGGCCTGACGCTGACCGATGCCGGGAAAACCGCCTTCAGCTATGCGCAGCAGATTTTTGCTCTCGGCCAGGAACTGACCAGCGTCATCAAACAAGGCCCCTCTGCGATGCATGTGCGCCTGAATGTCGGCGTGATGGACTCGCTGCCGAAGCTCGTCACCAATGAAATCATCAGCCCCGTTTTCTCGCTCCCGCAGACAGTCCATGTCATCTGCCGCGAGGGAAAACTGCCCGACCTGCTCGGGCAGCTTGCCGCGCATCGGCTGGATGTCGTTCTCAGCGATGAATCCGCATCCAGCAGCACGAACTTCAAGACCTTCAGCCACGCGCTCGGGGAGACAGGCACCGTGTTTTGCGCGGAGAAAAAGCTCGGCTTGCGACTTCGGCGCGGTTTCCCCCGTTCACTGCACGGCGCCCCGGCCCTCCTGCCCACAGAAAACACCGCGCTACGACGTGCACTGAACACTTGGTTTCACGAGCATCAGATCGAACCCAAGGTCGTGGCTGAATTCGACGACCCCGCCCTCATGAAGACCATGGCGGCAGAAGGTCGCGGCTACATCGCCCTGTCCGCCGTGTCCCTGGCCGACGCCGTTACCTGCTACAACTATCACGTGGTGGGAAGGGCCGACACCTGCCGCATCCGCTTTTATGCCATCACCGGCAAACGCATGATCGAGCACCCTGCCGTGCGGCAGATGACCCAGGACGCGCGTGCGATGTTTCACGGCTGAGTCCGTGAATTAATCAACCCCGACCGCCGAGCCATCGACACCATCCTATTAGATAGAGCTGAAGGCTGTGCGTGGACACCGATCCACAGGCGTTGCTTGCCACTTTCACAGGGATGGGGAAGCATGGTAGTCATTCGCAGACTTTATTATGAGCACCAACACTCTTTGGAAGAAGATTCTCGTCCCCACGGACTTTTCGGAAGACTCGCTGATGGCGCTGAGAGAAGCGCTGCGCTTTCACCAGCTTTGTCAGGCGGAGGTGCTGCTGCTACATGTGACAGAGCCTGCTTTTGAAGGTCTGCGCATTCAGACTAGTGATCTCCATGAAAAGAGTCAGTCAGAGGCGCAACATCAGCTCGAAGGGCTCGCGACGGCCTATTTCGACAGTGCCGAGTTCGTGACGACGCTGGTCAAGCAAGGCCGTGCAGCGGAGGTCATCTGTGAGGTAGCACAGGCCCTGAAGGTGGATGCCATCTTCATCGCCACACACGGCATCACCGCGCTGAAGCACCTCATGCTAGGCAGTGTGGTGGAGAATGTGGTGCGGCAGGCACCATGCAGCGTGCTGGTGGTGCGGTGAGTGTGAACGATTCCTTTTTGATCCGATGACACAATCGATTCTCATCTTACTGGCGGGTGTGGTGCTGGCTTGGTTCGGTGGCACGCTGTTTGTGGATGGTGCGGTGGGGCTGGCCCGCTGGGCACGATGGCCGGTGGCGGTGATCGGGGTGACTGTGGCTGCGTTTGGCACGTCGTCTCCTGAACTGATGGTGGCAATCCAAGCGGCAGTGGATGGAGTACCGCAAATCTCATTGGGGGACGTGCTGGGTAGCAATGTGGTGAACATCGCACTGGTTCTCGCTCTTGTGCTGTCGCTTTCCGGCATGAAGGCGGATGATGCGGGAGTAAAGCGTGACTAGGCCTGCGCTCTGGTGGTACCGTTCATCGTGGCGGCAGTGCTGTGGGATGGGTGGTTCTCGCGTCTCGACGCGCTGGTGCTGATGGGGTTGTTCTCGGCATGGCTGGCGCTGGTGGTGCGTCATGCACGGCGGCATCGTGCGAGGAACAAGGAGGAGGTGATCGAGGCGGGCCGCGCATCATCGCTCAAGATTGTGGTTCAAGTGGCGGCGGGGCTGGCCCTGCTGATAGGCGCAGCACAGTTCGTGGTGCATGGCGGCACAGGCGTTGCCTTGGCGCTTGGCTGGAGTCCCTTCATCGTCGGCGCGGTGGTGGTGGCGGTGGCGACAGGCACACCCGAGCTAGCCACTACGATCATCGCTCGCATCCGAGGTCAACACGATGTGGGCCTGGGGAACATCCTGGGCAGCAATGTCTTCAATGCTCTGTTCGTCGCGGCATTGGCGGCGCTGATTCATCCGTATGCCGTGAAATTGCCCGAACTTCTACCAAGCCTCGTCTTCGGCGTCATTACCACACTCTTAATTCTGCCAGGGCGCGGTTGCGTGCTGGGACGCTGGCGCGGTTTCGTTCTGCTAGCGCTGTATGCTCTTTATGTGGGGATGACGCTGAACGCAGGCGGAGCCGCGAACTGATCGCTCCCCCGATTTTTCTCCCTGGTTGCCTCCCATTCTTCCAAATCACGTCCTTCTCATCGAGCGAGGGCACCGCTGATAGTCTGAGTGCGTGAGGCACCGTGGAAATCGGTGGGCAGGAGGTATTTCGCATCGGCACTTTCAAAACGAGCATCGCTGGCGGGTGTGGCGTCGTGCCGAGTGCCGTCAAGGCTGACGCCGGGGAAGTCCTCGAAGCCGCGACCTTTGACGCAGCCGTCTTTGGGGCCATCGCCAAAAACGACGTTGCCAGTGCTGATGACGCCCGCATTGCCGTTGGCGTAGTGGAGGGCATTGGCATCGCGGGAATAGAGGATATTGTTGGCCAGGACCATGCCTTCGCGACCATTCCAGGAGCCGCCGCGAAAGGCGTGGGCGCTGTTGAGGATGGTGTTGTGGATGACTTGGAGGTTCAGTGTCTTGCCTTGGTGGTCGGTGCTGGCAAAGCCTGCGCCTGCACCGTTGATGAGGACGTTGTTGCGCACGATGGCCTCGCCCTGCACCTGCATGACGTTGTCGCCGCTGTTGTAGCAGAGATTGCGCTCGATGATGTTCACCGGCTTGCCCGCGGTGCCATACACGGTGATGCAGGGGTAGTTCGTGTCGTGGATGTGATTCTCCGCGATCAAATTGCCCCACGAGCCCTGCTTCACCTCGATGCCGTCGCCCTGCTCGCCGCGGCAGTCATGGACATGGTTCAATGCGATGACGCTCTCGCTCATAATGTGATCGCCGTTGTTGGCACCGAGATACATGCCCTCGGCGACTCCGCCGCCGTGATGGAGGTGGTTGCGAGTGAGGTACAAGCGCCTCGTGTTGCCGCTGTTGGCCGTGAGGTTCGGTCCGTCGTTGTGATGGATGTGACACTGGTCGATCCAGACGTCCTCGCATTGCCCGAGGCGCACGCCGTGGCTGCCGCCGGTGAACTCCAGGCCGCGCAGGCAAAGAAACGCCACGGGGCCGCCCTGGCCGATGTTGATGACGTTTTGCTTCGCATCGGGTCGCGTGATGATGACCGTCGCACCCTCGGCCGCGGTGATCCAGATGGGTGCCTCACGCGTGCCGCTGACGCGCACATCCCACATGCGCTCAACGCTGTATGTGCCAGCAGCGAGTTCCAGCTTGTCGCCCGGCTGCAAAGCCTCCACCGCCTTCACCAGTGCCGCGCCATCGCCGCCTGCATGAGGAATGACACGCTTCGGCGCGATGTCGGCCCACTCGGGTTGATAAGCCGCGCCGTGGACGATTTGAGTGAAGCAAAGAAGGCAAAGGAGGAGTCGAATCATGAGGTATGATTCAGAACGACTGGGCTCCAGTCATCTCACTCAGCAAATGGCTGAGATGCTTCCAAGGCCGAGCAAATAATCGCTCGCACGCCACCTGAGCATTCATCTTCTTGTCATACAAACACGCGCCGATCTGCACTCAAGGTCATGTCGTCATCTCCTCTCGTCTGCTTGTTTCTCATGCTTGTCTCTGTCGCCTCGGCACTGACACCAGACGAAGCGGAGGCTCGTTTGCGCATGGCGCGGCAGATTGCGAGGGAGCGAAATGATCGCGAGCTGGTGCAGCGAGTGGAGAAATTGGCGCGTGAGTTCAAAGCGGGGCTTCCGGCGGAGGCGGAGGCGGAGGAGCGACTGAGCGAGGCGGAGAAGGCGGTGGGCATTGATCCCGGCGGTTGGTCGATGGCCGGGCAGCCGTTGTTTCATCCCACGGAGACGATGGAGGCCGCGTTGAAGACCGAGGGGCCAAAATTGGCCACGGCGATGGCTTCGGGCGATGCGAAGGTGGTGCGTGAGATCACAACAGCGATGGAAGGCATCCTCGGCGATCAAGCGGGTGTGCCCGACGGCCGGCGCATGGGGCAGAAGCCTTCTGAATTGAAACTGGGTCGTGCCGAGGTGGTGAAGCTCTTCCTCGCCGCGCTGGAGACGCAGGACCGCGCGATGCGCACCTTGATGAAGGGCGAGCTTTTGCCGGATCAAATGGTCCGCGTGTATGCCTACGTGCTCGACGCCTGTGTGACGATGCATCCGCATGTGGCGCTGCATGCGCCGGAACGTGTCGCAGATGTGGAAAAGCTGCTGCGAGGCACGGCGGGCGTTCTTTTGCGTCTTCAGCAGCCGCAGGGCCATTTTCCGTTTCCGGACCTGCGAGGCAAAAACATCCGTTTTGGCGATATGACGGAAAAACAGCTCCAAAACGGCTCCATCACGATTGAAGACGGCTGGATCATCACGCCCGATCCGGATGGCGGTTCGCAATTCGACACCGGCGTGTGCGGCGTGGCCTTGTTGCGATCAGGTGAGCTTTTGAAGGATGAAAGCTATCTCGCCGCGGGGCGCCGTGCCGCCGAATGGGCGGCGAAGCAAAAGTGCTGCGCGAACTTCAACTACAATGCCTTCTCCGTGTCGCTGCTGGCACGTGCGGGCATGAAGGCGGCCGCGTTGGAGAAGTTTCGCGTCGGTGTCGCGCCTGGTCAGGCGAAGAATGGCCGCTGGCTCGATCCCCACAATGCGCGCACGGTTTACCATGTGATCATTTTGCGTGCGCTGGCCGACCTCGGCCGCTCCGCAGAGGTCGATGCGGTCGCCCTGCCGGCGATTTGCGCCTTGCTCGATGAGTTCGATGCCATGGGCATCACCGTCGAAGCTTTGCCGGAACTTCATGCGCTCGCCAAACAGCATCCTGACGATGCGCGGCTGCAAAAAGCCGTTCGCGACATGGCTTCGACCCTCGTGAACAAATGCACCGACGGCACCCGCGTGAAGCTGGGCGCTCAACCGCATCAACTCGCCGCGGTGGTCGAGGTGGTGGAGTAAGGAAGTGTGGTTGAGTCCTCTGGACTCATCTGAGGCAGCCGAGACGGCTGCACCACTCTGCGATCGGCTACGCGGATTTCATCTCCAACCCGGTGAGTGTGCCGGTGGCGCTGCTGAATTGATCCGACTCGATGCCGAGATGCTGGAGCATGCTGACGTAAAGATTGCAGAGTGGTGGCGGGCTGTCGGGATCAAAGGCGAGATGCTGACCATGTTGGAAACGACCGCCGGCGAGCAGGACGGGCAAGTTCTTGGTGGAGTGGCTGCTGCCATCACCGAGGTTGCTGCCGAGGAAGACGGCGGTGCTGTCGAGCAGGGACCCGCTGGCGTCTTTGGACTGACGGAGTTTTGCTAGCAGGCCACGCAGGGTCTTGAGCGTTTCGGTTTCGACGATCTGGAGCTGCGCCAGTTTGCCGGGATCTTTGCCATGATGCGAGAGGTCATGGTGGCCGAGAGTGACGCCTTCGATGGGTGGGGTGAAGGTGTTTCCGGACAGCATGATGGTGATGAGCCGGGTGGAGTCGGTTTGCAGCGCGAGATGGCTGAGATCAAAGAGAAGCCGGGTGCGGCCGATGAGGTCGGCGGCGTTGGCGATGTCGGTGGGTGGCTCGGCATCGACTTTGGGCTTGGGTGTGCGTGCCCAGCGCTCGTCATTGACCATGCGCACTTCGAGTTCGCGGACGCTGGTGAGGTATTCATCGAGCTTTTCGCGATCCTCATGGCCGACTTTGGCACTGAGGGCACGGGCCTGCGATCTGACGTCGTCGAGAATGCTGCGGCCATCATCCAGGCGCTGGAGCTGGGCGCGGACGGTGTCGCCTTTGCCTTCGAGAAAGAGTCGGGCGAAGACCTTGGAAGGCGAGTTGTCCGCCGGGATGAGAGCTCCGGTGCGTGTCCAGGAAAGGCCACCGGCGCCTTCCGCTGAGAGCACGAGGCTGGGGAAACGCGTCTCCATGCCGATGCTCTCGGCAGCGAGCTGATCGAGTGAGATGGCATTGCGAAATCCCGGCCTGCCCGCCCCCGGCACGCCCGTGAGAAAGCTGGCGGAAGCCTGATGCCCGAGGCCGGAACTCATCCCAGCATGCATGAGCCCAGAGACGACGGTGAAGTCTCTTCGGAAATCCGCGAATGGCTCCAAGTAAGGCGAGGGTGTGTAGTCCGCGCCGCTCTTGCCGGGAATAAAACTCTCCGGCAGAAAACCGAGCGGAGCGCAGATGCAAACCATGCGCCGAGGTGTTTTGGTGCCACTCGCTGCGAGGCTTTCGAGCCAAGGCAGTGCCATCGTGATGCCAGCGGAGCGGAGAAAGGTGCGGCGAGTTTTCATGACAGGGAGACAATCAGACCGTGGGACAATGAGACAATCGGACAATGAGACTGGGAGATATCGACGTTAGCGCTTGGTGAGGCACCAGTTTTCGGGGTGGTTTTGCATGGTGAGCAGCATGGCGATGATCTGGTCGTATTCGGCGTAAAGAGGACGGGCGACTTCGGCCTCGATGTAACCACATTCGACAGCGAACTGCAGCCACGTTTGAGTTTCAGCCGCTTCGCCTTCGGCATCGTTGAGCTTGCTGACAAAAGAGGCGGAATAGCGTCGCTTTCGCCATGCCTCGGTGATATTGGCGGCGACTGAGCGAGAGGAGCGACGGCACTGATCCGTCAGCGAATATTTCTCTTCCGCAGGAAACGATTTACTCAGCTTAAACAAGTTCATCGCGCTGGAAAAGGCCCGTTGATACACTTCCAAATCCGTGTGGCGTGTGATCTTCGTCTTCCGACTGGCAGGTTGGCTTGTATCTTTCATCTCATGGTCTCCCTGTCTGATGGTCTGATGGTCTGATTTTCTCATTGTCTCATTGTCTGATGGTCACTTCGTTTGAAACAATGCACTCTGAACGATCTCGTGAATCAACGTGCGGAATCCCATGCCTTGCTCGTTCACGCGTTTCACGATGGCGTCGATCTGCGGCCTGTCGAGAGGCGCAGGCTCGGCTCCAGTGGCGTAGGCGAGGAGTTTTTCGGCGAGGTTTCGGGCGAGCTGATCTTTGTCGGTGAGGAGGAGTTGCTTGAACTCATCGATGTTCTGAAAACGGCGTCCGTCGGTGAGCACATCTGCTGGATCGACGGCTGGGCCTGGTCGCACGCGGCGGCCTTGGCTGTCGCGCTCGCCGTTGTTGGTGAGGCTGCGGTAGTGCGTGCGCCAGCCGCCGATGACATCAAAGCTCTCTAGCGCGAAGCCGGGCGGATCGATCTTCTTATGACAGCCTGAGCAGGTCTCGACATCGCGATGCTTGGCGAGTTGCTCTCGGATGGTGGTGGCTCCACGGATGTCGGGCTCGATGGCTTCCACATCCACGGGCGGCTTCGCAGGCGGCGTGCCGAGGATGCGCTCCAGCACCCAAGAGCCGCGCAGCACAGGTGAGGTGGTGGTGCCGTTCGCCGTGACTTTGAGCACGCTGCCCATGGTCATGACACCGCCGCGATGGCTCCCGGCTGGCAGCGGAACTTTGATCAGGCGGTTGGACAATGAGACATGGAGAGGGGGAGACAATGGGACGTCTGAATGGTCCGGCTTCTCCCTGTCTGATTGTCCCATTGTCTCCTTGTCTTCCAGTCTCCGCATCTCCGCCTGATAGGGCTCCATCAGCCCGTAGTGTTTCGCCAGCCGCTCATTGAGGAAGGTGAAGTCGGAGGCGACGAAGTTGGTCAGCGGCAAATCGCGGGTCAGCAGCTCATTGAAAAACAGGTTCGTTTCCTTCAGCATGGCCGTCTTGAGGCTGTCATCATACTCGGGGTAGAGCGTGCGGTCCGGCATGGTGGCATCGATGGCACGCAGACTGAGCCACTGACCGGTGAACTCGCGGGTGAAGGCGGCAGCCTTGGGGTCCTTGAGCAACCGCTCCACCTGCTGGCGCAGCACTTCGGGCTGATGCAGTTTTTGATCCGCCGCCAGTCGAAACAACTCCTCATCCGGCATGGAACTCCACAGGAAATAGGACAGGCGACTGGCGAGCGCGTGGTCATCCAGTCTTCCGTTCTCGTCTTTCTCGCGGAAGAACAAGAAGTGCGGCGAAACGAGCACGGCCTTCAGCCCCACGCGCACCGCTTGCTCAAAGGTGTGCCCCGCCTCCAATCGCTGCCGCACCCGGGCAAGCAACGGCTGGATGTCCTCGTCCGTCACGGGCCGACGAAAAGCTCGCCGGGCAAATTGCCTCAGAATGCGCTCGGCATCTGGCAGCGGATTTTCGGAAACGACCTCGCGCCAGTCGGGATCATCCTCCTTGGGCATGTTCTTCTGCTTCAGATCGCCAAAAAGCGCCACATGACTCGCTGGCGGCCATGAGTCCATCAGCGGTCCTTCCGCATCCACCCACTGCACGACGAGGCCGGGACCGTCGTATTTTTCAGCGCCGACTTTCTCGACCATCGGCGGCGTAGCAGGCAGATCGTCAGCGATGATGCGAATGCGATTCTCGGGCTCCAACTGCGCGGTGAACTCGATCACCGTGGGCTTGTCCGCAGGCACGGAATAGTAGTCCAGCAGGCGCTCTTCGGTGACCTCTTTGAATGTGCCCGCGGTGACGTGAAACTTCACCGGCTTGCCCTGACTCTGGAAGCCGTAGGCGGAGATGCGGAAGCGATACTTGCCACGGAAGGGACTGCGAAAATTCCACATCGTCACGCGGATGTTCGCCGACTCCCAGACCGCGAAGATGGCCACCCCGTCCTCGAGAAAGCGATACACGCTGCCGGGGCGTTTCACGGAGGATTCGTCTTTGATGTGAAAGCGTTTTTTTACCTGCCAGGGCTTCGATTCATTGACGATGGCCTCATCGAGCACGCGATCCGCCGCATCCAGATAGCTTCGCAGCAGGTAGGAGGAGGTGTGCAGCGACTCGGCATTGTTGTCGAAACCATTCGTCGAGGTGTCAGGTGGCAGCAGATCGGTCAGATCGATCTCCACGCCCAGTAAATCGCGCACAGTGTTGGCATACTCGGCACGATTCAGCCTTCGCATCACCACGCGGCCTTCCTTTTCGCGATGCTCCGCCTCCGCTTTCGTCGCGCTTTGACGAATCCACTCCATCGCGGCCTTCAGCTCAGCCTCGGGAGGGCGTGGTTTGTCTTCGGGTGGCATGTCACCGGATTGCAGTTGATCGAGCACCGCGAGCCAGTGACCCCGGGCTTTTTTGTCACTAAAATCCGTCGCGAGGCTCTTCAAATCGAACTTGCCCTTCGGTTTCGTGCCTGAGTGGCATTTCTCGCAGTGCTGCTCGAAGAAGGCACGTGGCGGCTGCCCAACAGCATGCACGGCTCCAAAAAGGAGCAGAGCAAGAGCAGCCGTGATGATGCGCAAAAAAGACATGACCGTATCAACGCTTCGAGATCGGCCCGACATACTCGGTGGCGATCACAATGTCATCGAACCAGACGCGATTGGTCTTGGGCGGGTTGGCGATGTTGTTCTGGCGGTAGGCGTTTTCGGTGACGTAGTGGCTGAGCATGAAGTAGCTGACGGCGAGCTCGGGGACGGTGCGCCAGCGGAAGCCTTCGAAGGTTTGCGGGCCGTCCTTGAGCACGTCGAAGCCTTCGCCGGTCCATTTGCTGGTTTTCGTGCCGGGGCCGATGTGCGTGGTGAGCTTACCATCGAGCCACAGGGCGAGTTCGCCGTTGCTTTGGCCGATGTCGTTGCACTTCACCATGATCTCGACGCACTGCCACTGGCCGCGTGGCGGGCCGGGCTTTCCTTCGGGCCAGAGGCCGTTGCCCCAGAAGCCGCCGTCGGCGCTTGGCTTCATGTCGTGCCAGTAGGTGTAAAACATCCAGCCGCCGGGCGCGGCGAGCGTGCCGTAGCTGCCATTTGGCTCGATGCGGGCGCTGAAGCGTGTGTCTCCCGCGTCGTGCTTGCCGGCGCTGCCTTGCGGCCAGTTCGTGGGCGGATTGTAGCCACCGAGGCCGCTGAAGTGATGCAGATAAGGAGCGTCAGCGGCGAACTTCACGTAGAAGCGCGAGAAGACGCGGGTCTGGATGGGATCGAGCCGTTTGAAAAGATGCCCACCGGTGTTCTCGCCAAGTGTGGCGGTGACTTGGAGGCATCTGGAACCCGTGCTGGCCGCAGGGTGGTCGTTCACGATTTCGAGCACTTGGGCGTCCTTGTTCTCGATTTCATTCCAGCGCGGCTTCAGGGCCTCAAGCGTGCCTTCTTCAAAGTTTTCCGCGAGTAGCACGGCGGAATGCTTTTCGATTCCGGAGTCGCCGGGATGGCTCTTGGAGATGCCGGGGCCTTGCGGCAGTGGTTCGAGCGCGAGAGCGGAGGTGGTGATGAGGAACAATAGGCGCATGGTTTCGAATGGAGCTGCACTCATATAGGAAAGAGCTTCACGGGCGTTGTGGATGACGGATCTGGCGGGCGAGAGCTTGGAGGAGTATTCTGCCTTCGTTGAAGCGGGCGGTGGCGTTTCGCTCATCCCACTGGCGGCGGAGTTTTTGCAGAGGGCGCACATAGGGATTCACGGTGAAGGCATGAGCGAGAGCAGTGTGCTCGCGGAGGATGCGGGTGATGCGCTGGGCATTGCCAGGGAGCGGTGCAGGCGCGGCTTCTTCGAGCCTCTCGGGCTTTTTAAAGATGGCAGCGACATTGCCGCCGTCCTCGGTGGTGAAGGTGGTGACGACCTCCAGCCCGGCGCGGCGTCCGGCCTGGGCGAGTGTGGCGTCGTTGAAGTTGTATAGATGGGCCTGATGAAAGCGGCTGGAAGGCCAGATGCAGCGGCTCTCGACGTTCGGCACTTCGACGTAGAAGTGGCCGCCTACTCGGAGCCATTCGGCGACTTTTTTAAAGGCCTGCACGGGATGCTCAAGATGCTCGGCCACATGAAAGAGCGTGACGAAATCGAGACTCTGTGGCTCGACGCTTGCTTCGGCAAAGCCGCCGATCTGCACGGGAATACCAAGCCCATCGCGTGAGTATTCGGCGTAGCCAATGTTTGGCTCGATGCCGCGTGCATCATGACCGAGCTCGCGAAGCATGAAGACAAGTTCACCGCCACCAGAGCCGAAATCGAGCACGCTGCATCCAGGCGTGAGCAGGGGCATGAGATGATGCAAGCGCTCGCTCACCACTTTGCCTGCGCGGTAGGTGTGCTTCAGCCGCGGCTGCCATGCCTGCTTGTAGGCCATGCGGTAGCTCTCGCGGTAAAAGTCGTCGATCTGCGTGGAGGCAGGCCGAGGGTCGGAAAAGACGAGGCCGCAGTTTTCGCAGATGACAGTGCGGAGCGACTGCCCATCGCGATCTTTTGAGGCTACTTGGGTGAAGTGCGTGCTGTGACAGAGTTCGCAATGCTCGACAGGGGTGGTGCTGAGGGCGTGGAGTGGCATGGTTGGTTTGGAAAAGGTCGGGGATGGTGTGGGCTAGGGATGAGCGATCTCGACCCAGCGTGTGCGCACCTGCTGATGGGTGGGCACTTCCCAGCTCTCGCGATGGTCGAGCAGCTTTGTTTCTTGATGTTCCCCCGCGCTGTCAGTCCACGCGAAGGTGACTTTCGAGGTGGTGCTGCTCACGGGATAAAGCAGGTGACCCTCGGCGCGGAGGTAGCGCTTGCCGCCGGTGTTGTGAAAGCGCACGCGGACGTTGCTGGCGGTGTTTTCCGGCAGGTGGAGCGCGGCGCTCCACATCGACTGCGACCAGAAATCTTTCGGCTCGGCTCCGCGACGTTCAATGCGGCCATCTTTGAGCAGCGGGGACCATTTTTGACCGCCATCGAGCGAGTAATCGATGTGGTAAGCGATGTCGGGGCTCGGTGGATTGCTGGAGGCGATCTGCGTGGCGACGTGCACCGCCTGGATGCTCTCGCCGCGTGGTGTGGCGAACTCGAGCGTAACCTTTGGCGAGTCCAACGCGCCCTCGATGATGCGCGGCGCGGCTTGTTGCTTGTTCGGGCCGTAGCTGACGATGCCACGGCCGCTGGCCTCGTAGCGGATGCAGGTGCCGTTTCCCTTCAAGCGAGGAAAGGTGGCCGCATTCGCCTGGCAGACGGTGGTGATGGCGATGTTCGCTTTCTGAAGCTGCGCGGCCGATGCATCGAAGCGCAGATGATACTGGCGGTGGCCTTTGACGTGATCGGTGAGGTCGAGTCCATCACGAAAGGTGCCCGCGTCATGCCAGGAGGCACCGCCATCGGTGGAGACGGCGACGGTACAGGAGGCGCTGCCGCGCAAAAGGAGGCCGTTTTTGCCACCGGGCTTGTAGATGCCCCATTCGCTGTCATCCGGCGGTGTGGTGCCGATGATGTAGGGCGTGAAAAATTCGAGTGTGACGTGCTTTTCATCGCTGCTGACGACGCCGTCCGCAAAATCGGGCCGCCATTGATACACGGCATTGCCGTAGCGTGCCTGGCCATCGATGTGCGGCGTGCCGTTTTGCGAGCCGTACATCTTTTCCGGCTGATTCACCCACGTGCGCGAGCGCTCGGGGCCGGGGATACCCTTCATCATGGGATTGCGTCCCCAGAAGACGAAGGTCTTACCATCCGCCAACCCAGGTTCGAACCATCGACGGAGGCTTTCGCCTTTGCGTAGCTGCACGAGTGGCGGCGGTCCTGCGTGCCCCGCACGATACTCTGCGCTGCGATAGCTGGCATACGAGGCGGCATCGTTTTTGTGCAATGCGCACACGAGCCAGCCCTTCTGCCGCTCAGGATGGTAATCACGCCGCGTGAAGCGCTCATGATGCTGCGAGATGACATCGAGTCCTAGCAGCGAGGTGCCCATGGCATCAAAAATGACGGTGGAGAGATCGTGATCGAGCAACGCCCAGCGTCCATCACCATAGGCGCCGCCAGTGAGGAAGACCTCGAAGCTATTGTGCCCCTGAGTGCCTGTCACGCGGCTGCGGCAGGGGCCGAGCAGCGCATCCAGCTCGGCGGTCCACTGCGCGTGCGTGGTGCCACAGAGGCCGAAGCCATGCGCGAAGAGTCCCGTCCAGTAGTCGCGCGTGGCGTGCTGCGCATCGTTCGTGAAGCCTTTGCCCCACAGGTTTTCTTTGCCCTCCTCGCCGTGGGCGTAGTGCGTGTTGCGGAAGAACCAAGCGGCGAGCGCCTTGTGGTGATCCGTATCCGTTTTTTGGCCCGTGGTGCGTTCATACTGCGCCGCAGCCGTGGCGGCGAGCCGCTCGAACGATGACATCGCCAGCTCGCCCGGATACCACGGATGATCGCTGGCAAGCTGCGGATCACCGACGGCGGCATGGATTTGGGTTTGGGCAAAAAGGGCAAGGAGAAGTAGCCTGCGAAACATGGAGCGTGCTCTGAGTGGGTGGATTCAGTGTCAGTGGGAGGCTACCTCGTGTGAGGCGGTGACCAGCCGCCATGAGCGGATGATCTCGCGATAGGCTGCATCCATGGTGATCTTGCGATTTTTGAGCTGGAGGTACAGCTGACGAGCCAGGCTCACCTCCACGTCATAGTACCAAAGTTGGCCCTGGGCACCTTCAGTGTCAGTCAGTGCCAGATGATCGAGGGGCAGAGGCGATTCGGCTGATTCTTTAGCAGCAGCCAGGACGGAGATGAGAACCCATGTCTGCCGGGCGTCGAGATCTTCACTGTTCATCGACATCAGCAGAGGACGCTGGGCCATGATGATCAGCCCGGCACGGCCTGAAGCATCACGCACAGCATGCGGCCAGACGCGAGTGCCCACCGTTTGAACCTGATACAAGAGATGCTCCATCTGTTTGGCGGCGCTGCTGAGGCTATGCCAATCATTCCGACTGAGCAGGGCGCTGTGCGGGCTCCCAAGGCGGGATGTGGACGGGTGGTGCTGGGAGTTGCTCGCCAGCATTTGTGAAGACGTGGCTGTGAGCAGCCAGAGGGGAATAAAGATGGATGTTTTCATGGCGGGCGTCATGCAGGTTCGCTGATTCAGCCCCGGTGCAGAGCTTTCACGCCACGGACGGCGCCGTTGAGCTGACGTGCTTTTTTGAGCCCGGTTTCGAGAATCTTGAGGGCAGCGGCCTCGAGCTTTCTCAAGGCTTCATCAAAAGTGTGTCCTGCACCATGGGCCAGGACATCTGGGCCGGGCATGGTGAGCATGAGGGTGAGGTGATAAGCGGGACTATCTTTCGCTTGTTCCTCCACTCTCACGCTGGCACGCGAGATCGGTTTGATGCTTTGCAGAGTTTCGAGTGCTTTGTGGATACACTGTTCTTTGGCGGCAGTGGGTTCGCAGCCGAACCAGTCGAGTCGGATAATCATGGGTGCTAATGGGGTGTGGTGAGAGATAGACAGGGGCAGGTAACCTCTACCCCCTTTGGGCCAGTCCGGCGGGGTTTTGGCGTACAGTTGGTGACGCCTTATCCCGCCGTGACTGGAAGGTTTGAGTCAGGAGTTCTTGGGGTATTCGTGCCAGGTGCTGTAGCAGGGTATTTGACGACCTTGCGTGGAGGTCACTGGGTATCCTGAGCATGAGCTCAGCAGCACGCAGGCAGCGATGGCCAGTAGTAAGAGTGGTGTTTTCATGGGTGTTCGTTTGGGGGGAATTATCGCTTTTTTGAGTCGGCGCGGCGGGGGAACGATGTGCTTCTTGGATTTCCCGTTCGGCTTCCTGCCAAAAGTCCACGGTGCGTCCATCGGGTCTGCCGGCAGATACCCAGAGCTGGTAGGCACGATCGCGGATGACCTGATCCATGGGGCAAAAATCAGCCGCGTGGTTCTTGGCACACGGAGTCCGGGGCGTCTGCTCGTCATCAAGAAGCTCACTATTCGACTCCTGCCGAAGGGTAGTGAGCCGCTGCTCGACAAAATCACGCAGTGCCTCCCAGCATAAGGAAGAGTCCAGGCTGAAATCTGACGCCAATGGCACGCTCCAAGTGGAAGCGAGCTTGTGAGTGAAATCTTCTTTTGCGACTGCACCCTCCTGATAGCGGATGATCAGAGGCTTCAGACAATGCGGTGACTGGTAGGTCCTCTCCATCCAAGTGGAGACACTTTCGGGGAGGCTGTTTTCAGAGGAGCTGCATACCATCAAAATCGTGGCACCTTTGCCGTGATGACTGGCCATGGCCCGCACGTCCAGCCGCTCCAAGTGATGAAAGCTCCACCGCTTCACGCAAAGGTCGGCGACCTCGCGAAACATCGTTTCCACGACTCTCAGGATCGTGCTCGCCTGCTCATTAGCAGCGGCATCTTCATGGAGAATCACCGCCCTTAAGCTGGGACGATTCGTGATAGAGGGGGTGGACTTGCTCATATGTGAACAATTCCCTCATCGTCTTCATCCTCCAATGAGCATACCTAACCAGCGCATCTCAGCAAAACGCTGAGCGCACCTCATCCCTGATTCGCCGTCCAGCGTGTGGCGTGATGGATGAGTTCGGTTGCATTGCGCAGGCCGAGTTTTTGACGGATGTGGGCACGGCGGGTATCCACGGCCTTGATGCTGAGATGCAGCGGGCGGGCGATCTCGTGCGGCACCTTGCCCTGACCAAGCAGACGATAGATCTCGAACTCACGGTCGGTGAGCGTAGAAACTGAAGTGCCACAGCCTTTTGAGCCAGATAGCGTATGGAGGATCTGAGTGGAGATGCCATCGCTGACGGAGATTCCGCCTGAAAGCACCTTGCGGATTGCCTGCACGATCTTTTCGGGGCCTTCCTGCTTCATGATGTAGCCACTGGGGCGGATGACCCGCTCCGCATACAGCGTCTTATCATGCATGGAGATGATGAGCGGCCCCTCCGGAGTCTCTCCCTGGCTGAGGCTGATCTCCATCGGGAACGGTCCACCGCGTCGCAGGCCGTTGAGATGCATGCCGAGAAATTTCTCCGCGCGGCCCGGCGGCATGAGATCGACCGCGGGTTCGACTCCCATCGCATCCGTCCGCGAGTGGTGGCGGAGTTTGATGATGCGGCGGTGGATCGCTACGGGCTTAAGCCGGTCGGTCGGCCCGTGCGCTGTAGCTTTTCCTGTTATTTGATCACGCTGGAGCGGGCCATGCGGCATCCGGCGCTGGCGGTGATCGCCGGGGAGTCGGAGGATGTGTTTAAAACGAAGTCCGTATTGAAATAAGTGTCTAAAGCCAGAATCCCGACCGTCTGCATGGCAGACAGAATAGCCCGCTGAGGGGATGGACGGAGAATTCATTCGCATCTTGATTCAGAGTGGGAAACTACATTCCACTCCACTTTCATGAATCTCCGCCGCGATCTCCCTGCCTCTCTTGTTGTTTTCCTCGTCGCTGTGCCGCTATCGCTGGGCATCGCCTTTGCTTCGGGGGCACCGATCATCGCGGGGCTCATCGGCGCTGTAGCTGGCGGGATCGTCACGGGACTGCTCGCGGGATCACCACTTCAGGTCTCGGGGCCAGCGGCGGGGTTGACGGTCGTGGTCGCCGGTTTGGTGCATCAGTTTGGTTGGGAGACGATGTGCCTGATCACTGCCTGCGCGGGCGTGGTGCAGCTTTTGATGGGTTGGTTTAAAGTGGCACGCGGGGCGCTCATCATCGCGCCTGCGGTGGTTCACGGGATGCTGGCGGGCATCGGCATTTCCATCGCGCTGGCACAGATTCATGTGGTGCTCGGTGGTTCGCCACAGAGCTCACCGGTGGTGAATCTGCTCGGCATTCCGAAACAACTCGGACTTGTGAACATGCAGGCGGCGATTCTTGGCTTCCTCACCATCGCCATCCTCATCATTTGGAAAAAGCTTCCCTTCAAAGCCATCCCAGGCCCGCTGGTGGCCGTGGTGACAGGCACGATGGTGTCAATCATCGCGAAGATGGATGTGAAGCGTGTGGATCTGCCGGAGACCTTTGAGCTGACCAAACTCGCGCCGCCGGAGCATTGGGGACCGTTTGTGATCGCGGTGCTGACGGTAGCGATCATCGCCAGTATCGAGTCACTGCTGTGTGCCGTGGCGACCGACAAACTGCACAGCGGTGTGCGCTCGAATCTGGACAAAGAACTGCGTGCGCAAGGCGCGGGCAATCTCGTCTCCGGTCTGCTCGGTGGTCTGCCGATCACCGGTGTGATCGTGCGCTCGTCGGCCAACATCATAGCCGGTGGTGCGAGTCGCTGGTCGGCCATTTTTCATGGCGTGTGGGTGCTGATCTTCGCGCTGTTTCTCGGTGGTGTGATCGAGCAAATCCCGCTGGCCGTGCTGGCTGGCCTCTTGGTGCATGTGGGCATCAATCTGGTGAACCTGCACCACATCCGCGATCTGCACACGCATAAGGAAGCGCCGATCTACTTCGCCACGGTGCTTGGCGTGGTTGGATTGAATCTGCTGGCCGGTGTCGGTCTCGGCCTGGGTCTTAGCATTTTCTTCCTGCTACGTCGTCTTTCCAACACCGATGTCAAAGTCGAGCAGCGTGAAGGCAAGTGGCATGTGCGCATCGGCGGCACGCTCACCTTTGCCTCCGTGCCGAGCATGAATGCAGCACTTTCGACCATCCCCGCCGGTCACAATGTGGACATCGACCTTGCTGTCGATTTCATTGACCACGCGGCCTTTGAGTCGCTGCACGGCTGGCGTCTGAATCATGAGAAGACCGGCGGTCACGTCGATCTCGATGAAACCCACGAGGAATGGTACAAGCCAGCTCGTGAAGGCACGCCGAGACGCGGAAAGTCGCTACCAGGTGTGAGAGCGTGAGCGCAGCATAGCCCCTGACGGGGAGACATTATACCCTCTCAAGGGGATGGGTTTTCGAGGGGTGAAGGTGGTTATTGAGGACAAGTCCATCACGCCTCTCCCCAAGTAATGTCTCATCCTGCCGAACCCGCCCTCGTTCATCCGACTACAGCCTCGGTGGTTGATTACCATCCGCATCCACCGAAGCGCAAGAAGCCGCTCGCGAGCGATCTGCTCATCGCGGAGAAGGCCAAGAAGCCAGCGATTTTCACGCTCGAAAATCTGCGGCGTGATGCACTGGCCGGAACGGTCACCGGTCTGGTCGCTGTGCCGCTCACAGTCGGGATCTGTTTGATGTCGGAGTATCCGATTCAGACTGGATTGCTCACCGTGGTTTTCGCCTGCGTGATCGGGTTCGTCACCTTCCTGTTCAAGCCGGGCAACTACGTCGGCACGCCAGGCGTCGCAGCGGGTCTGGCACCCGTGCTGGCATTTTGCGTCCACAAATTCGGCATGGAAAACATGCCCTTCCTTATCTTCTGCACCTCCGTGATGCAGGCCGTGGCGTGGAAATACAATCTTCAGCGCTTCGTGATGAAGGTGATTCCGGTCTATTTGGTCGAAGGCCTGCTCGCGGGTATCGGACTCAAGACGGCGCTCAAATTCCTGCCTTACACCTACGGCATTCTGGGCGAGGGTCACGAGTGGATGAGCATGGAGCGGATCAAAATGATGGGGCTCTCGCTCGCCACCCTCATCCTCTTCCTGCATCTGTTCGGGAAGTATAAGGCCAAATTCCCTGCCGTTCCGTATGTTGCAGTGATCACCCTGGGCGTCATCTGCGGCATCTACATGGAGGTGCCGATGCTCCACATTGAGCTTTCAGCCATCAAGCTGGCGATGCCGATTCCAGACTTCAATGTTCTGCCTCCCAAGATGCTGGTCGAGATCATCGCCTATGCGTTCATGCTTTGCTTGATCGATGTGATCGAGCAGGTGATGAGCAATGCTGCCATCGAAAAACTTGATCCACTCGGTCGCCCGGCGAACTCCAACAATAGCCTTTTCACGATCTGGCTCGCCAATCTCGGTTCCAGCTTCTTCGGCGGCATGACGAACCTCGACGGCCTTCAGGCCTCCGCCACGAATGCCCTGGCTGGTGCCGTCACCAAGGTCTCAAACCTGTTCACCGCGTTGGTGCTTTCGATCTTCTTGATCGCTCCGAACTTGCTGACTCACCTACCCTACTTCGCGCTAGCGGTCCTGATGGTTTTCACCGGTTGGAGGATGATCGCTGGGTTGGTGCATGTCGCGTCCCACGGGATGTATGCGCTGCTGCTGGCCTTGTTTTGCGGCATCCTGACCTACACCGAGGGTATCATGGAAGCATTGATAATTGTGCTCGTGGTGCACCTGTTCATCAACTTCGTTATCTTCCGCCACGACCACATCCCGCTGATCGATATTCTGAAAAA
>JBILPY010000708.1:0-2755 GCA_044373575.1 Prosthecobacter sp.
TTGAAAGTGGTGCCCGACATCTGCGCTGCCCTGCAGGCCGCGCATGAGCAGGGAGTGCTGCATCGTGACATCAAGCCTGAGAACCTGCTGCTCGACTCGAAGGGGCGAGTGAAGATCGCTGACTTCGGCATTGCCAAGCTTTTGGATGATCGAGGCGTGGATCTGCTACTGACACAAAGCGGTGCCAAGCTCGGTACTGCACCCTACATGGCCCCCGAGCAGATCGAGCAGCCCTCCACCGTGGATCATCGCGCGGACATCTACAGTCTGGGCGTCGTGCTCTATGAGATGCTCACGGGCGAGCTGCCGCTGGGCCGCTTCGCCGCGCCTTCGGAGAAGGCGGCGGTCGGGGGAAACATCGACGAGATCGTCTTCCGCGCCTTGGAGAAAGAGCGCGGACGCCGCCAGCAGAGTGCGGGTGAGTTTAAAACGCAGATCGAGGGGGCTACGGCGATGTCTGCTCCGCGGCCTGTGTATCGAAAGCGCGGAGAGCCCTTCCAATACAAGTCGAAGCGCCAACTCTGCGGCCTGCCGCTGCTGCATATCGTGAGCGGACGTGATCCGGTGACAGGCGAGGTCCGCACAGCCAACGGCTTCTTTGCCCTCGGGGACAAGGCGCGCGGTGTCTTCGCTCTGGGCGGGATCGCTCATGGCTACTTCGCCTGTGGCGGCGTCGCGACGGGGCTGGTGACCTTCGGAGCATTGAGCCTCGGACTGATCTCCATCGGTGGGCTCGCCATTGGTTTGCTGTTTGCCTGTGGGGGGCTGGGCATCGGCACTTTGGCGGCGGGTTCTTTCGCGGTTGGCTACCAAGGAATTGGTGGCATCGTCGTGGCCTGGCATGGCATGGGCGGTCTGGTGATCGCCCATCAAGGGCATGGGGACGTGGTGCATGCGGCCGAGGTGGTAAAGAATGCGCAGTTCATGCCGCCACTGACCATTTGGCTGGCATCACTCGCGTCATACGTGGGCTTTCTCGGAGCGTCATGGATTCCCATCGCGGCGTTTGCTTTCATCGCGCACTGGTGGGCGCGAAACGAGGCTGGCATCGAGGCTGGTGAGATCCCGCGTGATGCCTCCAGCGCACGAATTTTCTGGCTGGTGCCTGCCATCTTGGCCGTGTGTCTGATCTTCTGGTGGATGGTGGCCTGCCTAGTGGGTCCGCCAGTGCCGCAGATCGCGAGAATGATCGTGCCCGTGTGCGTGACGAGTGCTGGACTGATCATGTTCATCGCCGCCATTCCTCTCTGGTTGCGGATGGTGCCAGTGAATCGCCTTTATGGCGTTCGTCGGTCCTCCGTGATGGCATCGGACGAGCGCTGGTATGCGGTGAATGCCCACGCGGGTAAACAACTGTTCTGGTGGTCGCTGACGGTCATCGGCGCAGGCATCGCGGGCTTTTATCAACTACCCCGGAATCAGGACTCCTACCCCTGGGCGGCCCTGGTGCTGACGCTGGTGGCGGTGCTGGCCTCGGTGATCTCAACCCTGTGGTGGCTGCGGCAACATCCGCATAATGCGCCCGCGAAGCCACGCAATCGCCTCGTTGGTTGGGGTGGACAGGCCTTCATCGCGGTGGTCTTCGCCCTGTTCATCCGCAGTTTCATTGTCGAGGCATACAACATTCCGCAGGGAAACGAGCCCGGCGTAACGAAGGGCAGCCACTGGATCGCCAGCCGCATCGACACCGGTTTCGACAACGGCGACCTGATCGTCTTCGAGCACGAGAGCGGCCACACCTGGATCGCCCGCGTGGTGAAGCGCGAGCCCGACGGTCTCCTCCTCAAGCGCGGCGGCAGCCCAGATACCTTCTTTGTGAAATGGGACAAGGTGGTCGGGAAGATGCTGTTTTCTCACTTCACGCCGGATGCACTCGGGAAAGCCGCTTTGGAGAAGCCCGGGCAGTCACCCATAAGCTATGTGGAGCCACTGGAAGGCACGCGGCACTGGGACGAATTTCGATCTCCTGAACTGAAGTATCTGCAACTCAAGCGGCGCGGCGACAAAGCCTGGCAGGACGAACTTTACGACCTCCAGGGCCGCCTCGTACAGGATGCCCAGGCCCTGCGCCAGGTGAAGGAGTCCTTCCCCGACTTGATCCACACCACCGATGCAAAGCACGCCGATGAGTACATGCTGCAGCTTTGGTTCGAGCACGCGGATTTCGATGGCAGAAGCATGCTTGAAATCAGTTTGCTGGATGAATTCGGCGAGCCTGTCCGGCTGGCGCACGGCAGATCCGGTGGTGCATCGCTTTCCGTGAAGCAACCTCCGCTGCGCAGTTGCAGCCTGATGCTTGGCCGCAAAGAAGAGCTTCCACCTCACATTACCGTGGAACTCGGTTTTAGCACGGGGCCCTGGGAGCTCTCGAACCAAGTTTCGCCTCAGTTCAAAGGTGAGGAGATGCTGAAAGGTGTTGCAGGCTTCGTCTCCGCCAGTGGCCTCGACAAGGAGGGGCGGGCTTTTGTTTCCTGGCATAACGGAAATTCCTTCACGAAGCAGGTGGACTGCTACGCCATTCTGAAGTCCGGCAGAACAATTGGCTCATGGGAACGAACCTCGCGTGAAGTCACCCTAGATCCTCGACTGGAGAAATACCACGCGCATGGTTCCAAGAGAATCGCACGCCTGGAGAGCGTGAACTTCCAGGTGCCCTTGTCTGAAGTCGGCACCTTTCAAATCCGGCACCGCCCGCTGATGTATGAAATCTACCGGAAAATTATTCTGCCACCGATGAAGTGATACCGACTCAGGT
>JBILPY010000709.1:0-2750 GCA_044373575.1 Prosthecobacter sp.
GCAATGATGATCTCAGATAGCGTCATGAAGCAGCGATCACTTCCCAGCCACCTGCCCGCCGCCGCTTGGCAGGGTGCGCAGGTGTTGAGTCGGGCTGAGACCGTATTTCTCGGGCTGGTACATGGCTTCGATCTTCGCGGGTGGGGCGATGGTGTCGCCTTCGGCGATGACTCGGGCTAGGTAGCGGAGCTGGAACTTGCCTTTCTGGGGGGCGTAATCGGTGAAGAAGAGGGCGCGGTCGGCGCGGATCTCGCGGTGGTCGCAGAACCAAGCTTCGATGCCTTCGGGGAGCTGATCGGCTCCACGAGCGTTTTGGGTTTCGAACTCGGGATTGATGGCTTCCAGCACGCTGGGGAGGGGATCGTTGATGGCGAGGTAGCGGTCGCCGCCGCCGATCTCAATGTTCAGGGAGATGACGACCATATCGCCGACGCGAAGGTCGTCGGCAGCAGCGGTGGAGCCGTCGGGGAGGAGCTTTTCATAGGCGCGCTCGATGGCATAGCCTTTGTTCTCGCCTTTGAAGTCACGATCCTGCGCGAAGCTGCGGGCATCGACTCGGGAGAAGATCTCGCGGTCAGCGGGCAGCTCGACTTTCATCGGTGTGGCGGTGAGTTTCGCATCGATGGGGAAGCTGACTTTGGCACTGCCTGGATGGGCCGGGATGCTGAGTTCAGGCTGCTGGGAATCCCAGATGACTTTCGCGAGCACGGGCTCGGCGGTCTTCTTCAAACTGCGCTCGTAAGCGGCGAGGCCGGTAAGGGTCCAGGCATTGGCAAAGGTGTTTCCCCACTCGCCGCGACCGTTGCGGGATTGTAGGATGGATTGGGCGAGTGCTTCGGCATCCGTGGTCAGGCCGAGATGCGTGTAAGCGAGCAAGCGGAGGGCTTTGTTTGCGCCATTGCCAGCCCAATGGCCCCAGACGGGAGCGGGCGTTGTGGCTTTGGCGACGGACTTCGTCGTGCTCTTCTTCGACTTGGCTTTGCTGGCGATTTTCTTCGGTGGCTCGGGCGGTGCGGGTGGCTTCCAGCCAAGCATTTCTTTAATCTGCACGTCCGGGGTGTTGCTGAGACACATGGCGAGTGAGGTGTAAAGGCGGGCAGCTTCGGGCAGGCGGTCGCGCTTGGCATGAAGCAGGTTTTGGTAGGCCGGTTCGGGCTTCTTCGCCTTGGCGAGGGTGTAGAGGGCGAAGGCGCAGTCGGTGATGACATAAAGGTCTTTTTCCTCCTCCAGACCGCGCAGCTTCTTCGAGAGATAGGCGGTGATTTTGTCGATGACTTCGGGCGGCACGTTGGCTCCGGCATCGCGGGCACGCATGAGCATGAAGCCGCCGTAAGCACTGCCCCAGAGGCTGGGTTCCTGACCGCCAGGCCAGTAGGCGAGGCCGCCTTCTTCGGTGGTCATGGTGAGGAGTCGGTTCACGCCTTTTTGCACGGCTTCCTTGGTTTTCTCCACGCTGAGGAGATCAGGGAAGAGCGGCTGATAACCGCCGAGGACGAGCCAGGGAATGGTGGCCGAAGTGCTCTGCTCCGCGCAGCCGTAGGGATACTGCAAAATATATTCCAGAGCATCGCGCGCCTCGAACAAGCGCGTGGTGCTGAGGCTGACGGAGACGGTGCCTTCACCTTCGAGCACGACGGGGTTTACCTTGGCGAGGAGATTGTCCACGGGCTCTTTGCCGAGTCGTGAGTAGCGGACTTCACGCAGCTCGGGCACGGGATGCGTGACCTCCAGCGCGGATTCAGTGCCGTCATTCAGGGCGGGGCCGCTCCAGCCATTCGCGGTGCGGGCGGACCATTTCCACTTCGCGGTGCCAAGCTTCACGAACTGCACAGGGAAGCTGACGGCGGCGGTTTCATTGGCCTTGAGGGTGACTTTCTGTTTCCAGACTTTCGGGTCTGCGGGAGCCTTGATGGCAGCAGGAATGAAGAAGCGCTCTTCGCGGATGAAGTCGGTGGTGGCATCGAGTTCGAGCATGACCTCGACCTCCCCCGTGGCGGGCGTGGTGTTGTGGACGACGGCTTTCAGCAAGGTCTCATCGCCGAGGCGGGCGAAGCGTGGCACCACGGGATCAACCATGAGGGGCTTGTTGATTTTGAATGCGGACTCGCCGCTGCCAAAGAGGTCCGCACCGCCGACGGCGACGGCCATGAGGCGATAGCGGGTGAGATTGTCAGGTGCGGTGATGTCGGCTGTGACCTGGCCGCTGGCATCGGTCATGGCGGTGGCGAGCCAGAGCGGTGTGGCGATGAAGTTTTTCCGCAGGGTGATGGGGGATTCATTTTCCTCGCCGCCGCCGCCGATGACGAAGCCTTTGTTCCCACGCTCACGAGCAGCGAATTCCTCGGGCAGGATGTCATCGAACGAGCTGTAGTTATGGATCGCCAGCGGCATGGGCGCGTGGAAGAACTCGCTCGGGTTCGGGGTCGTGTGGCCCATGAGGCTGAGCACGCCTTCATCCACGGCGTAAAGCGTGATCTCGCTGTTCGCGACGGGCTTGCCCAGGTAGTCGGTGATGGTGGCGGCGACGGCGAAATTCTCGCCGGGCTTCACTTCGGGCTTCGAGGGATTGATGACGACCTTTAGCTCCTTGACCTTGGATTCCACCGTCAGCTCGCAGTAGCCGAGTTTGTATTCGGGCATCTTGTGCTGCTTCGGGCTGGCATCGCTGCCGCGCACGAGGATGACGGAGACGAAGACATTGGGTGCTTCGGCATCCTGCACGGGGAGTTTGATCACTGGATTCTCTGGCG
>JBILPY010000710.1:0-2749 GCA_044373575.1 Prosthecobacter sp.
AATGCCGCAGACGTTCACGGTCCTTTTTTGAACCCTCAGAACGGACGTCTCTACTGGTGCCATGGGCGCAAAGGTCACAAGGTGGCGCAGAAGGATGGCACCCTGGTCGATGAGTCCCTTGCCTGCGGCATCTGGAGCTGCAAGCCTGATGGCAGTGAGGTGGCCTGGCATTCGCTGGGCTGTGGGGACAATCCTGTGGAAGTCGATTTCACCCCCAGTGGCGACATCGTGGGCGTGCAGAACCTCTACTACTCCCAGCCGCGTGGCGACACCATCATCCACTGGCTTTACGGCGGCGTCAATGAGCGGGCGGACCAGCTCAAGGCTATCGCTCATCTGCCGCGTACGCTCGATGTCATGCCGGTCATGTACAACTTTGGTCATGTGGCGGTGAGCGGTGCCTGCTTTTGGCAGAGAGCGCCGATGCAGGGGCTGCAATATTTGGTCACGCATTTCAACACGCAGCGCATCGTGCGCATGGAGCTGACACCGCAGGGCAGCACCTACAAAGCGGTTGAGAATGAATTCCTCAAACTCCACAACCCGGACATCCACCTCACCGATGTGCTGGAAGATCCGCGCGATGGCTCCCTGCTGGCCATCGACACTGGCGGCTGGTTCCGCATCGGCTGCCCCAGTTCGCTGATGGCGAAGTCGGATCTGCTTGGCGCGGTGTATCGCATCCGGCAGGAGAAGCCTGCGGCACTGGCGCTGCGGAAACTAGCGGTGGCGGGCAAGACGGATCTGAAATCCCAAATCGCCCAAATCAAATCGAATGATCCCCATGCGCGTCGTCATGCCCTGGAGTGGGTGGTGCAGGAACTGCCAGAGAACTGGGCGCAGGACGAAAAGCTGAGCTCGCAGGGGGAGCAGCTCGGCGTGGCACTGCGCGAGATGATGCGTGAGCCGTTGGATGCCGTGTTGGAGCACTCGCTACTTTGCGCCGCCCAGACGCTGAACCTGCTGGCAGTGACGCTGGCGGATCTGAAGGCGGAGACGAATCCCACGGCGCTGCGCCGGATGCTGACGAGCTTCGTGCCGGACGATGCTTCCAGCATGAATCAGAGCATGGTCATCGCCGCACAGCATCTGGACTCCACGGATAAGGATCTGGCGCGTGTGGCTCTGAAACTCGTCGCCAGTCATGCCGACATGGATGAAGTCACCAGCCCAAAGCTGGCGAAGTGGTTGAATGAAAAGAGCCTCGCATCACCAAGAATCCAGACGCTGGAAGACTACTGCGCAGCTTTGATCGCCCAACCGAAGGTGCAGAATCTGATCACCTCGATGCTGGGTCACGCTTCGAGCGAGGTTAGGCAGGCTGCGCTGCGTGTGCTGGCTGGACAAAGCGCCGGGGTCACTCAGGAAGCCTGGTTTGCCAAGCTCGATTCAAGCCTTGCCGAAGCTCCGACTCCGCTGCTGCTGGATGCGATCAAGAAGCTCAAGACACCCTACTTCGATGCTGTGCTCCAAGCAATCGCGAATGAGACGAAGCGTCCGCTGGCGATCCGCCTAAAGGCGCTGGATGCAGCAGAGAATGTGAAGCTCACAGGCGAGACCTTTGACATGGTCAAAGGCGTGCTCACTGATCCTGCGTCCACTTCAGCCGCGAAGATCCAGGCGGCTGGAATGCTGGCGGCGGCACCGATGACCAAAGAGCAGATGCCGCAGATCTCACCGCTGTTGGCCAGTGTGGGGCCGGTGGAACTGAAGACGCTGCTGCCGTTGCTCAAGCGCCATAAAGATGTCGAGATCGTGCGCGAACTCGCCCGCCAGATCGCCAGGAATCCGGCCATCGCCAGCCAGCAGGAGAGCCATTACCGCACCCTGCTCGCAGACCTGCCGACGGATATTTTTGAAACGATCATCCTGCCTGCCTACACCACCGCCATGGCAGCGACGGAGGCAAAGAAACGCCAGCTCGGCCCTCTGGCGGAGAAAGTCGTTAGCAGCGGAGATGCAGCGAAGGGTGCTGCGCACTTTGCCGCAGGGAAGGGGACATGCATCGCCTGCCACAAGATCGGCGAAGCGGGGCGACCCATCGGCCCTGACCTCTCGAAGATCGGCGCGATCCGCACGGAGCGTGATCTGCTGGAGAGCATCCTTTTTCCATCAAACACCCTGGCCCGCGACTACGAGGCGCACGTCATCGAGACGAGCGATGGCCAGCAGACGCTGGGTGTGATCAAGTCCCACACCGCCGAAGGACTGCTGGTGATCGACATCGCCGGACAGGAGAAGAACTTGCCACATCAAACGATCACCGGTGACACACCCCTGCCGACAAGTCTGATGCCCGCAGGTCTGGATCAAACACTGCCAGAGAGCGAGCTTCTGGACCTCGTGGCCTGGCTGCGGAGTCTGAAGTGATTTGGGGGCGCAAAGTCGATTGATCGAGCATGGTTCAAGTTGATGATTATAGAGGCCTTGTCTGGCTATTCATGGAGAGTTCCTTCGGAATTAAATCCACGGCTTAGCTAAATGAATGTGGAATCCTACATTCTCCCATAAAACGCTACAAACTAGCCGAGGGAGATTGTGCGGATGTTCATCAGACAAGCCTCCATCAAGGATTGGTTGCGCCCTGCGTCCGAAATGCCTCGCTCAGCACAATTGCCAGTACCAGCGCATCGGCTCGGTGGTTTTTGGTCTTCAGATCTGCGAGCGGTGAACGGATCAAGCCTTCGTCCTGAGGCTTCAAGGCGCGGCTGAGGGCGAAGGCGGTGAGTCGTTGGGTGACGTTGCGTAT
>JBILPY010000711.1:0-2743 GCA_044373575.1 Prosthecobacter sp.
GCCAGCTTCACGGCTCCGCTTTCGTTGACGACCCAAAGTCCGGTGTCGTTGGCAGTGGTCACGCCGCCGACTCCAGTCTTCATCGTGGCTTGGAACAGCGGCTGCGCGGTGCCTGGCAGGGCGATCTGGTTCAGCCTCAAGAACGTCGAGCCTGCCACGCCGGGCGCTTCGCTGCCTTCACGCGCCACAAGCACGAGGCCGTTCGTGGCGTGCTGCGCCCAGAGGCCTTTGTTATTCACGTTGGTGACGACTCCCGTGCCGCGCACTTCGCCTTTGACGAGGAACTCGTAGTCCCCGCCGCCCAGCACGAGGTCGCTGAAGTCGCTGAAGACTAGGCCGCCGGTGTCGGTGGCCACGTCGTTCTCGCGCAGTTGCAGCGTCAGCACTCCAGGGGCGGTATCGACAAAGACACCGACGTTGTTTGTGCTGCTGACTCCCGCCAGCGTGTTGGTCGCCATCTGGCTGATGAAGCCGTAGTAGCTGCCCGTGTTGTCAAAGCCGGGGCTGTGGAAGCTGTTCCACTTTGCCAATGGGATCACGGGTGGCACGGCGTAGCTGTCGGCCAGTTGGTTCGACGCGGCGTAGCTGAGGCTGAAGCCAGTGTCGCTCGTGCCATCGAAACTACCCACGACCACCGCCTGACTGTTGTCAGTGAAGACCACGGCGAAGGTCACAAGCGACTCGCCTGTGGGGGCGACGCTGATCTCTTTGCCATGACCGGAGGATGCGTTGCTGTTTTCCAGGATGCTGAAGCTCTTCACGGTCCTGGTGACTCCGTTGACGTCCAGGCTATGACCATTGTGAATGAGCGGACGGATGCCGGTGTTGGCGTCCCAGCCAAAGAGCACGACGCTGTTGTCCACCAGCGTGCCCAGGAAGATGACCAGATCTCCGCCAATGGAGAAGTTGCCGATGGTTTTCAGATTGCTGGTCAGGCCGACGCTCGTGCCAGTTCTGGCGACGAGCTTGAGCGTGCCGTCGCTGGCATTGCTGAACAGGCAGCGGCTGTTGACATTGGCCGTGATGCCAGCGCCACGCACTTCACCGATGAAGGCGATGTGGCCGGTTTCATTGATGACCGGTGGACCGAAGTTGTGATGATTCACGCCAGGGAGTGAGGGCGCTGCTTGCGTGTCCGTGGCGATGAGGACCAGCGGCTGGCCGACCATCATGCCCGTGTGGAGGCTGGCATCGGCGTGGCGGATCTGCACCGCCGAGGCGAGCACGCCGCTGGAGTTCAGAGCGGGCGAACCAATGAAGCTGTAAAGCGTGGAGCCGACCGGGCCGCCGAGTACGGCGCTGCCCGTGGTGCCCTGCACCGCGATGTCACCACCCACATTGACCACCGGCGCACTGCCTGTGGTCACAACGCCGCCCGTCACGGGGAAGTCAAACACAGCCTCATCGAAGTCATCACTGTTGATGATCACATTTCCTGAGTAGGTGGCCGGAGTGGCGCTACTGAGCGCGACCTGGAAGCCGTAGGAGGTGCCTGGGGCAAGGACGGCGGCGGCTCCATTGGTGACGAAGTCGGAAGGCACTGTGATGCTGGAGATGGTAAGATCTGCACTCCCGATATTGCGCACGAGGAAGCTGCGCACGCTGGCCACATTCGGAGCGGTGCCGCCGAAGTTCACGATAGAGACCTGACCATCACTCAACTCAGGAGCCAGTCCGTGGCTGCCGTTGTGAACGACGATTTCAGGGGGCGGCTCGGCCAAACCGGCGGAGCCTGCGGCGTGGATGGAGGCGATTTCCGAGTCCGAGAGCGCGCGATTGAAGAGCATGATGTCATCCAGTTGGCCCTGCCAGAAGTTTGAGCCGGGGCGGCTGCCGATAGTCAGGCCGTTGGCGTTGAGCAGGGTGTTCAGCGCGCGGGCGGCGGAATTCTCCAGCCCGCCGTTCACGTAGAGCCTGATATTCGTGCCGTCATAGGTCACCGCCACATGGTACCAAGTGTCAGGTGCCAAGGTGGTCGTGCTGGCAAGATCCCTGTTGTAGCCAAAGAAGTAGAGCTTGCCAGGGGCATTGCTGGAGGTGATCAGCCCAAACATCTGGCCGTTGTTGTCATTCCCATACTGGATGATACCAGAGTCTGTGGAGGAGAGCAGGTTACGCGGGGTCTTCAGCCACAGGGCCATCGAGCGTGGCGCGGCACCTAGCGGCAGGCCCGTGGGCGAGACCACTTGGGCGAAGCCGGTGCTGCCGTCCGTGTCGAATGCCCGCCCGACTTTACCAGCCGTGAAGCCGATGCCGCCCATAGGCGTGGCATGATTCATGCCCAAGCTGTCCTGGTAATTGTCCTCCGCTTTCCACCAGCTCAGCATCCCGCCCGGGGCTGGCAGCAGGGCGGCACCGCTGACATTGATCTCAAAAGGGTTCTCATTCCCGTCGTTGCTGGCGATTTCAACCGTGGCGGCCTTCGGTCCTGGGGAGCCGGGCGCGAAGGTGACGGTGAAGGTCGTCGTGGCACCAGGGGCCAGGGTGGCGGCGGTGCCGACGGTGTTCAGGATGAAGTCGCCATCGGTGGCCTGAACCAGACCGCCATGGGGGTTGGCGCCATTCGCGTAGCTGAAGCTGTGCAGCGTCGTGAGGACCCCGGCCGGTGAGATCTTGAAGGCCGTGCCATAGTTGTTGGCACCGCCATCCCGGGTCGTGCCGTAGAAATCACCGCTGCTACCCTGAATCAGAGTTTCGATCGGGACGCCACCGTTGCTGCCGCCGAAATCAAGCAGCTTGGTCA